>NZ_MSLT01000012.1:600000-900000 GCF_002149925.1 Thioflexithrix psekupsensis
CATGGCGGGAGTCGGGCAGGGAGTATTTTAATTCAGATAATTCTACATTCTTTTTAATACCACTAAGGTGATGTCGTCATCAATCGGATGATTTCCTAAATAGTTCATTAAATCGGCAATAATGGCTTGTTGAATAAATCGTGCTTTATTGCGTGGCCAATGTCGTTGTATTGAAGTTAATAAACGCGGTAAACCATATAATTTTCCCGTGTGATTTCGTGCTTCGGTAATGCCATCGGTGTAAAGCACAACGCCGTCACCTGCGGCCAATTCTATTTGTTTCTTTCCCAACAAATGGCAAATATCTGGAATCATTCCCACCATAAAACCCAATTCTAAAGTATCAATTTGTTCAATTTCTCCATGGGCGCGGACAATTAAAACTTCTTCATGTTGTCCGCTAATGGTCAATTGACCTTGGGCATAATCTAATATGGCTAATGTTAAATTTTTATCGCTGTGCATTCGCTGTACATTTTCATAAATAGCACGGTTAATAATGGCTAAGAAATGGCTAGAATCTTCCGCAGCATGACTGGCTAATAAAGTGCGAATAGCGGTTTGTACCATGAGCATAATTACCCCACTTTCTAAACCATGTCCTGTCACATCACCAATCGTAATTTTAACCCCATGCGTATCTCGTAAAATATCGTAATAATCTCCACCCACTTCACTGGTCGGCTGCATAAAACCAGCAATATCTAAATCAGGAATTTGGGTTAATTCTTCGGCACGTGGCAATACCATTTGTTGCAAACGACGACTAATTTCTAATTCCGCGCCCATGCGTAAATTTTCTGCTTTTAATTGCTCATTCAAATGACAGATTTTTTCATGTGCAGTTTCTAATTCCAAGGTTCGCGCTTTTACTTTATCTTCTAAAGCGTCATTAAGGTCTTGTAATAATTTTTGTTTGCGATTTTGTTCTTTTAATTTTTCCTTCAATTTATTATGCCTGACGCGGGCTTTATGTGCTTGTAATAACAGAATAAATAAGAAAATAAAAAGTAACCACAATAAACCTATGGCCCACAATAAATTATTTCGCAATACCGTCACTTGTTGAAAAACATTGGCTTCATCAGCCAATATATGCACTTGCCAATGGACATCGGCGACTTCGGAAGAAACCATGACCCGTTGTTTTTCTCCCTGAGATTGCATGAATGTCTCAAGATGAGATTTGGTTAAATCTAAAATACTATTCACGGGCAAACCCAATTGTTTAGCATAAGCCATTAATTCATTTTCATTTGGGTGAACAAATAATTTTCCTTCTTGAGTCACTACATAGATAACTTCTTCTTTTGAAATATTAAATTTAGCCACAAATTTTTGTAACAAAGGCAAAATCATATCGACACTCGTTACCCCTGCAAAATGTCCTTGTTGATCATAAAAAGCCTGAACTGCACTCATATAAACCAAATTGGTATCAAAATAAGGTGCAGTAAAAAATGTTTTTCCTTCTTTTTTCTTACCTTCTACATACCAAAATTGTTTAGGGTAATAATAATCTTTTTGACTCCATTCATAAGTTAAAATAGCGGCTTTTCCCGTGGTTTGGCTGCGGTGAACATAGGGGCCAAATAATTCAATTTCTTTATCAAATAAATAAGGTTCAAACCATACTCCCATTCCATAAATCATTTCTTCGGGAGCTGATTGCAACATGCGATATAATAGGGTTTCAACTTCATTTTTATTTTGCTGTAATGGTGCTGCTAAACTGGTTAAAGAACGAGATAATTGTATCGTAATGCGCAGATAATCTTCTATTCCATAGGCAATTTTTTGTGCTTTTTCTTTTTGGATTTGTAAGGCCGTTTCTTGTAAGCGTACACTTTGGAATTGGTAAAACATAGCAATGCCTAATGTGGCAAAAATAATTCCCATAAATAGCAATATGCTGACGATGGAATAAATTGAATTAAATTTAAAACGTAAAAATTTATACATTGTTATCTTGCCGTTATCATCAGAGGGGTTAAATTGTGCTTGAACGGGTTACTTTAAAACAGTTTTTTGACCACTGTATGAATGCGAGCAAAAATAATCTGGTAGTCTTATCCAAATCGTGATGGGACTACCGAGATTCTTTATAAAAGCGATGGGGAGGGATATTGTTAGAGGATAATGTGCGGAAATAGGCTACAGCAATTAGAGTTTGCTTTAGTTGGTTGTAAATAGCAGCAATAGATACGGCTCAAATAATAGAGTCTGTTTACAATTTTTAATTAAAAAGTTCTGTTCGTGCTTTTTTCAAAAAACGTCTAAGCTCATCTTCACTTTTCAAATATTGCTTTATAGTTTGACTTGGCTCATTTCCGTGAGCAAGGGCATTTCTAATTTCTCTTAATTTTTTATAAGCGTCACATCCCTTTCCAGTGTCATATTCTTCTTTTACACGATTACGCTCTTTATAATCATGAGAAGGACAGGGCATTTTACTGGTAATAAAAGCTTCAAATAAAAAAATAACACCTCTTACATAATCACGGTTATTAATATAAAATTCAGCCAATTTTTTCTGACGTTCTAAAATACTAGAACCTTTAGATTTTTTAAATCTTTTTTCTAAGGCATCTTTAAATAAAACACCAGTAATGCCTGTTAAATTAACAGAGGATATATCAATACTATTCAGGGCATCATTAGATTTTGACAAATTAAAATTGCGCTCATAAAATGCTGCTTTTTTAAGCAATTCGGCTTTATTTTTAGCCATTCCGTCCTTTTCCAACAATTCAGAAAACACATCATAATCGCCATCTTTGTCAAAACTATCTAATGCACTGACCCAATTGGCAATATTCAATAAACCATCCAATTTTAAAACAGGAACAATCTCACCGTGTCTTTGGCGCATCTCAAATGCACCATAATATAAACCTTCAATATTTACTTTATATACTCTACTTAAATAAAAAGCACTTATTAAGGTAATGACAGGCAAATGACGTAATCCATGTGTTATATCTAAAGCAACTTTATCTCCTTCTTTTATCCCTTTTGCAATTGCCTGTAGAATATCGGCTTGCTCAATTTCATTTTCTCCATAGGGAATTAATCGAAGTTCACAAGAAATTCCTAATTTTTTCTCAAGTAATGGTGCTAATTTGTCCAGTTGCTCTTGAGTGAATTGATCATTATCATTATCATTATTAGCATTATCAATTAGCAAACTGTGTTTTTCGATCAATTCATCTTGCAAATCAAATGATTCTACAAAGACACCCCACATGCTGCCGCTTGTTCCTAAAACAACCAAGCGTTCAACTTGCAATTTTTCTTGCAGAGCAATCCCAAAAAGGGAAGTTTCTTTCACAGAATTATCAGAAAAACGGTATTTTGCCGTCTGATATTTTCCACTTTTGTTGTGTACTTTTCCAATAAAAGTAATTAAAGTGTACATTTCTTATTCTCCCAAAATATCCCGTAAAATTTGCATTTTATTTACATCTTTCTGTTTATTTGAATTCCATTTACCTGTTTCTTGGTAAAATGTTTTCAATACTTGAGCAATTTCAACTTGTTCTGCGGCTGAATGCTTAGACAATTGAGCTAACCATAAGCCTGCTTTTTCACTGGCTTTGAGTAAATTACCTGATAATTCGCCTTGTAATTGTCGTTGTAATGGGGACAGTGCGGCTTCGGCGGCTTGTGAGGTCTGCAATGCCGCCAATTGACCGCTGGAAGCCTCTGGCGAGTAAATTTTAATCCAACCGAAAGGCAAACACGGCGACCCCTCACTCACCACCAAACGGCGCGTTTTTGGGAAAACATCCACCCCAACCTTACCCATTTTACTGCCATAGGCTTGTCGGGCTGTCTGTAATTCATCATCATCCAACCAGCCACCCGTCATACTTTCCCAACCACTGCCCCATCCCAATCGAATAAACATATTTTCCGAATCTGACTCAATTTGCTTGTGCAATTCTTCATATTTATAAACAATATACCAATTTTTTCAGAGTCGTATAATAATACTTTTCAAATAGGAGAGAATAATGAACAAAAGATATGAAGATTTAGAAGAATTAATGTCAACAGGTGAAGCGAGAGAAGTGAAGCGAGCGATGGCAGTAAGAATGTCTTTGCTTGGTTTTGTGCGTGCGGAAGCGGCTTTAGCGTGTTGTGTCAGTGTGCAATTTGTGGATAAATGGAAAGCCATTTATTTAGCGTCAGGGGTTGAAGGATTAAAGTTAGCGTATAAAGGCTCACCAGGGTATTTAAAGCCGCGTGAACGAGAAGATGTGATTAATTGGATACAAGAAAAGAAGACAATAACAATAGAGGAACTAAAGAGATACTTAAAAGAGGAGTATGATGTTTTCTATTCTTCAAATACTTCTTATACTAAATTATTAGAAGAAGCGAATTTAAGTTATAAGAAGACACACAAAGAGAATTCGGCAAAAGATGAGGTAAAAGTGGAAGCTAAAAAAAAAGAGATTAAGGATTTAATAGATAAGGAGCGTGAACAGATAGAAAGTGGAGAGGTAATGTACTGGATGCAAGACGAAAGCCATCAGTTGTGGGGAGATATTTGTGGTTATGTTTGGTCGAAAAAAGGAGAAAGAACGTCAATAAAGATGAGTAATTATCGCACTTCTCAAACGTGGTATGGAGCGGTGAATATTTATACGGGAGAATTTATTTTAGATAGGGCAAAGAAAGCTGATACAAAATATACGATAGACTTTATTAACTGGCTCATTTACAGATATAAAGAAGCCCGTCATGTGATTATTTGGGATGGTGCAAGTTATCATCGTTCTGAAGGTTTAAGAACTTATTTAGAGAAATTAAATGGGGGACTTCCAGAATCAGAATGGAAAGTCCGTTTATTAAGATTTGCACCTAATGCCCCAGAGCAAAATCCAGTCGAGGATATTTGGCTTCAAGGTAAGAATTGGGTCAGAAAGAATTTTCATCGCCTATCAAGCTTTAAAGAAGTCACTAGTATGTTTGAGACCTTTTTGTCAGGTAAAGTGTTTAAGTTTAATAAAATTAAACAGTATCTTATACCTAATATCTAGCTAGATATTAAAACTTAATTTGTTTTTATATCTCACATAATTTTGGTATATCATCAGCCCGATATTGTTTATAAAAAGCAATGTCTTTTTCTAATAATCTCAAGGCATGAGCATTAACTAAAATTTTTAATTTATTAAAGCCAATAAAATCAGGTAAATCTTTCCAATGCAAAACATTTTTTTGCGGAAATTCACTGAGTAAAAAATCATCCCATTGAATAGCCATATAGGTCTTGCTACCGGGCTTTAATGCTTCAGTAAAAATGCCTTTAGCATCCTGCCATTTTTCTATATTTCTGCGACTTCCCATATCGCGCCAACTTTTTTTCAAATCCGTGCCGCGTTGCGTTAAATTAAACCAGCGTATATCAGCAACCACTAAATCTTGAGTTGAAAAATGGCTGTCACTTAAATGCAGCACTCTTAAAAAATCATAATTAGGCGTTTGGGAAGGTTTAGGCGCAGTGTCAGAAAATGCTTGAGTATTTATTTTTTCAGAAGGATTTTTTTGTTTATTTAATTTTTTAAAAACACTGTTTCTTTCTGATAAAACATGAGATTTATTCAGTGATAAATTAAACAAAACAGTGCGAATCGATCCTTTTAAAGAGGAGCCTGGAATATAAGGTTGAAATAACGCTGTTTTTATAAAAGGTCTTAATTCCCGTTCGGGCAAATTAGAATGACCAAAACTTTTTAACACATAACTATGTCCTGGCATCTTAGTGTCAGCGGCTTTCATTAAATCTTCAATTTGAGTACTTTTATCGACCAATTCTTTTAAATCTTGATGGGTGCTATTCACTAAAATAGCAAACAATCCATTTTGATCAATCACATGCAATTCATTACCCTTTAATAAAAAATCACCTGCTTCTTGATGCCACAATTGCCCAGTACCAATATGCACGGGCGTTAATATTTCAACAATATGCTGATAACTTACGGTGGGCTTATCCATTTCAATTAGGTACTCCAATAAAAAAACCACGCGCATCGCGTAAAGCAGAATAATCTGGGGTATTAGTCACATCAATAATGTCGCCTTCTAAGGGCGTATGAAAATAACTGCCTTCAGCAAAAAGACGTAATGTTTGCTTACGATGTCCTGAACCTGCAATCCAGCCACCGCGTTTCACCAATTCATAAGCGGCATTTTGCATAAATTTTTCTTTTTCTAACCCTGCTTTTTCAAAGAAACGATAACATTCTTCTTGAGAAGGAGCGCATAAAGAAAGTGCAATGGCAGGTTGATTGGTTTTAGCCGAATGAAATGGCAAATGAGAAGGCATCATTTTGGCAGAAAATAACCCATGTCCACTGCTTCTGTCTGCACCAATACCGCTGTCTCCTAATAAATCTAAAACGGCTCTAAATTTTTTTTGGGTTTTAGTGTCATTGGGTTTATTAAAACGCACAAAAAAATATAATCCAGATTTAAAATGTTTAACAGGATTATTTTTCACATCTTTTTGTTGAAAATCCGCATAAAATAACCGCGCAAATTCAAATAAAATTCCTTTAGATGAATGTGCAGTTAATCGATCAATAGCAACACGAGTATTATCACTTTCTTTCCACATTTTAAAATCGCTGGGAAGCTGCTTTATTTGATCAGCAGGCAGAATAAATTCAGTATTGCATATCATTTCATCTAGGTTATCCGCTTGCCAAAAACGCTCTGTTAAAGACGCAAAATAAAGGCTGGATTCTATCCATTTTATTTTTTTCATTTTCTTAATAGAGCCAGAATCTTTTTTATCCACTGGAATAGCAGATGTTTTAACAGCTCTTGGCAAAAAATAAAAAATCTTTTCTTGCTGAGTTTTATAATCAAATATAAGCAACTTAGGAAAAGCTGAAGATAAGCGAAATTGCTTTACCAAAATTAAGTCATTCATAAAATTTTTCTGTCAGAATCAGAATTTACAGAATTTTAAGATTTTCAGAATTAAAGAATAAAAAATCTGTTTAAAATAAACGACTTACAAGAACAAATTTTGAAAATTTTTGTGTCTGTAAATTCTGATTCTGACAAATTAAGGATTCTATGAATCATATCTTTTTGGTATTTAATATATTTTCTTTAATCTCTTCTTCTCGTTGTTGCTGATTAGATGCGCCCACATCTTCGGGAAATAATTGCAGCCATGTTGACAATAAAGCCGCGCTTAATGTATCAGAACGAATAAATTTATCGGTTTCCTGATAAAAGCCCGTTCCCAAACTGTCAACATGCAGCGGTGCAGTAAAATTAAGGTGACAAATAAAGGTATCCATTTAAACCGCTTCCTTACTCAATTCACTGCTAAATAGCTGTGTCATTTTATGAGTAATTGGAGTGGCTTTATCTCCATTAAAATAGTTTTGTGCGGTTTTTTCTTCAATCTGTTCAATCAAAAATTTAACCTGACCATAACCGCGTCCGCCACTGCCGCCTAATGCGTCTGCTTCTAATAACAAAAGCCCTTCTTGTATCAGATCAAGAAAAGTTTCTTTTTCATCTTCTTGTAAGAGCGTTAAAATAAATTCAATGGTAAATTCTGCCCCTGCTGGAATTCGTTCAATTTGGCGCGGATTTGCTCCAGAAGTAATGCGATCAATAAATACCTCTGTTTTAACTTCAGTCATGGGCATGTCGGTATTAGGTGCATTTTGCAGTTTCTCAACCGTTTCTTTCGTCATCATTGCGTCGCGTACAATTAAACGAGTTGCGGTTAATTTCCCTTTTTCTTCATGGGCGGCGGTAATTCCAAATAATTGACCCAATTGAGTCTCACCCTTTTTACCTGCAATGGCTTCTTTTTTACGTTCATCCCAAGAAAATCCACCCTTTCCACCATTGTTGGGATCATCCTCATGACCGCGTAAACGCTCCATGAGCGAGCGCATTTTGCCACGTAAAGAAGACCCCGGCACATAAGGAACATTATCCAGTGGATTGCGCACCACAACCTTATCCGCACCCCCAATTGACATGCCCACAGAATTACCGCCAATATGCAATCCCGTTAATACAATCATTTTACCTCTAATAAAAATCTTGCTTTTAATTTTTGCTTGTGCAACATCTGACATAATTAACTCCCTCCGTGGGCGCGATGATAAGCCACGATGGCTTCAAAAAATTGACAAAAACGCTTGAAACTTTCCGCGTCATTAACACAATCAATTGCTTCACTAATAGTCGTTTTTAATTCTTCAACATTTTTTTGACGTTTAGCGGCATAAGCAAGACGAGGTTTCATCAACCATAATTCGCGGGCTGTTCTGTTATTCCAGCCCAGCATTTCCAGTTTTTTCATTGTGCCATAAACATTGCGAATCTGAGTGGTCGTGACTCTATTATCTGCCATTGATTTCCCCAGATATTCTGCTCTATCTACCAATTTTTTGGCAGCTTCTAAATCAAATTTAACAGACTGATTTTTTTTCTCTTGAATAAAATCACATATATCATTAGACATTTTTTACTCCTTACGGGTTAAAAACTCAGCCCATCTAACAGGCAATTCTAACCATTGATTGACGGGTAATTGCATTTCCCAACCATTTTTAGAAAGCATTTCTTCTATTTTAGAAATATCTGCTTTAACGTTATCTGAGCAACTGCGTTTTAAACGACTTAAATTATAAACCAATTGCCATCTCCATTGTTGCCATTGCATTAATTGATGGAGGGTGCTGTTATCTTTATTTTTTTGCAAATAAAGCCGTTCATATTCGCCCATTGCTAAAACCACTTTACGCAAACGGTCAATAATGGCTTTATTATTTTCCATGCCTTCAATTACGCTAACAATTAATTCACGGAATTCAACCACATCTTGATATATTTCCCAAGGAATGGCAATGTCTAACATACAAAAACTATTTTTAGTTTTATCTGTTTGCTTTTCACCATTTTTATAGCGCAATAAACTTTTTGCTGCCTCTTCTGCTTCGCCTGCTTGAACAGCACTTAATGCCATAGGATAATTGCCTTCAACAACCACCATTCCACCTGATAAACTAAAGTTTTCATTATGGGCGCAGTAATGTAAAAACTTTCTTCTTATTTCATCTGCAATATAAGGCAATCTATCCCAACTTCCGATTAAAAATAAATCATCTCCACCTGAATAAATAATTTGCACTTTATTATATTTTTCAAGCAAACTATTTAAATAACCTGAAAAAAATATATTTAATTGTCGGGATAAACTGGCACGTTGGGAAATAGAAGGATTTTTTCCTAAACCCAAACTAAAAATACTACCCAAGTTATCGACATCCATACGCAAAACACCCATGCGCTTAATTCCATCCGCATGTGTGGCGAATTGATCAAAATGCCAATCACGGGACTCCTTCTTTTTCTTTTTATCCCAACGCCCTAACAAACGGGTTTTATAAATATTCTTTTCAGTGTGATGTTTAAAACAATCAAAGTCATTTAAACGTTCAAATAGGCTGCTTTCTGAGCGAGATTCTTTTAAAAAATGAGTCAGTTCATCTTGAGATAATAAAAATAAACGTTTTTCATCTATTTTTACTGAATATTTATTTAATTTTCTTTTTTTACAAAATTGCAAATCTTTTTTATTGGATGTCCAAAGTAAATATTCAGCCGCTTCATCTTCTGATGAAACTCCCGCTATACCAATTTTTTCAGAGTCGTATAATAATACTTTTCAAATAGGAGAGAATAATGAACAAAAGATATGAAGATTTAGAAGAATTAATGTCAACAGGTGAAGCGAGAGAAGTGAAGCGAGCGATGGCAGTAAGAATGTCTTTGCTTGGTTTTGTGCGTGCGGAAGCGGCTTTAGCGTGTTGTGTCAGTGTGCAATTTGTGGATAAATGGAAAGCCATTTATTTAGCGTCAGGGGTTGAAGGATTAAAGTTAGCGTATAAAGGCTCACCAGGGTATTTAAAGCCGCGTGAACGAGAAGATGTGATTAATTGGATACAAGAAAAGAAGACAATAACAATAGAGGAACTAAAGAGATACTTAAAAGAGGAGTATGATGTTTTCTATTCTTCAAATACTTCTTATACTAAATTATTAGAAGAAGCGAATTTAAGTTATAAGAAGACACACAAAGAGAATTCGGCAAAAGATGAGGTAAAAGTAGAAGCTAAAAAAAAAGAGATTAAGGATTTAATAGATAAGGAGCGTGAACAGATAGAAAGTGGAGAGGTAATGTACTGGATGCAAGACGAAAGCCATCAGTTGTGGGGAGATATTTGTGGTTATGTTTGGTCGAAAAAAGGAGAAAGAACGTCAATAAAGATGAGTAATTATCGCACTTCTCAAACGTGGTATGGAGCGGTGAATATTTATACGGGAGAATTTATTTTAGATAGGGCAAAGAAAGCTGATACAAAATATACGATAGACTTTATTAACTGGCTCATTTACAGATATAAAGAAGCCCGTCATGTGATTATTTGGGATGGTGCAAGTTATCATCGTTCTGAAGGTTTAAGAACTTATTTAGAGAAATTAAATGGGGGACTTCCAGAATCAGAATGGAAAGTTCGTTTATTAAGATTTGCACCTAATGCCCCAGAGCAAAATCCAGTCGAGGATATTTGGCTTCAAGGTAAGAATTGGGTCAGAAAGAATTTTCATCGCCTATCAAGCTTTAAAGAAGTCACTAGTATGTTTGAGACCTTTTTGTCAGGTAAAGTGTTTAAGTTTAATAAAATTAAACAGTATCTTATACTTAATATCTAGGTAGATATTAAAACTTAATTTGTTTTTATATCTCACATAATTTTGGTATAGATTTATTAAATTTAGTGGGTTAATCAGACGATTTCTAAGGGAGTGTTAATTGTGTTAGAGTATAAGGGTTATATCGGAAAGGTTGAGTTTGATGACGATGCTGAAATTTTACATGGCATGGTCGTTAATACTCGTGCCGTCATCACTTTCCAAGCTGAATCCGTAGCTGAGATTAAGAAAGCATTTAAAGATTCGGTGGATGATTATTTAGATTTTTGCCAAGAATTAGGCAATGAACCCGAAAAACCTTTTTCAGGAAAATTGGTCTTGCGTTTGTCGCCAGAACAACATCGTTATGCCAGTCTTGCAGCAAAAGTACGTAAAAAAAGTTTGAATCAATGGATTAGTGATTTAGTTGAAGATGGAATAAGACAAGATTTACCTTATTTATACGCGCCATCCGAAAAAGAAATTGCGGCCGTGCAAAAAGAAGAGGATTTTGTTGCTTGTTAATGTAGCGTTTTTTTCTTAATTATAGCCTGTTCTAAAGGCGTAGAAAAAACCATTTATCTACATCTTGTCAATTGAATCTCTAAACAGAATCTTATTTGAGATTCAAGCCCGTTCACAGGGCGTTAAAAACAACCGCTACCCAGCGGTTTTTTTATGCTTAAAATTCCAATTCAAACCAACCTAAACCAAACTTTATTAAATGCCCAATTTGCAATAATTCACCTGCTTGCAACCAAGGTAAATAAGGTGTTAAATCGCCTTGCCATGTGACCGTTCCCATTAAACCGCCTTGACTGATTTCACAGCCTTGATAGCTTGAATAATAAGAAAATTTTTGCCACCGCAATTCTTCAACTGTTGTGTTAATTCGAGACTTAGAAGGTAAAGGAAAAACCATTTTAATGTTAAATATTCGCTGCTCAATGGCATGAATAAATTCATTAAAGCTAAATTGATACACATTTCCTTGATGTTTAAGTCGCAAAGGCGTGACTAAATGAATGGTTAATTGTGTAATAGGGGATGATGGTAATTGAGGCAAAAATGCCTCAGGTAAGTGATCAAATAATCCTTGTTCATCTGTAAATAAAAGCTGCCAATTTCCATTTTTCCAGTAACTTAAATGCCGCAAATTAAATTGACCTAATTCTTGAAAATTTTCACCAATTCCTATCTTCCCCATTCGTTGCAAAGCCAATAGTAAATAAGCTAGAGACTTAAATGCAGCAGGCAGTAAAATAAAATCTGCACTAAACAGCTTTCCACGCTCTAATTTTTTATCTTTAATTAAAGGTGGTTTGATTAATACTGGATTAGTGTTATTATTTAATAATTTCGGATAATCACATCGGGATAATAAAAAACAATCTTGACAACGTTTGTGATGAAATGGACAAATCACTTGCTTTAAATTTTGATTAAAAACACGATTCCAAATAATACCTTTAAATTCTGGTAAATTTAAATCCGTTTCTACCACAAATTCAGCGCGTAATCGATGATGCAATAAAGGCAAAATAGACATGGTTTTAAAATGAACCAAATACACAACGCATTACTTTAAACCACAACCCCCACCATTTTCTTAATGGTGAAAATTGTGGTTTACTTTGTTAAAACTGCTTTAAAAAGCGCAGATCATTTTCAAAAAACAAGCGTAAATCATTGATTTCATACCACAACATCGCCAAACGTTCCACACCCATTCCAAATGCAAATCCCGTATAACGTTCGCTGTCAATGCCGACGTGGGCGAAAACATTTGGATGCACCATCCCGCAGCCTAACACTTCTAACCAGCGCGTTTGCCCTTGTGAGGTGGTGTAGCGCACGTCAACTTCTGCCGATGGCTCAGTAAAAGGAAAATACGAAGGACGAAACCGCACTTCTAAATTATCCCGCTCAAAAAAACGCGCCAAAAAGTCGTGTAAAATGCCTTTTAAATCGGCAAAACTCACGGTTTCATCCACCATTAAACCTTCCACTTGATGGAACATGGGGCTGTGCGTCATGTCATAATCACAGCGATATACGCGACCGGGCGCGATGAGTTTTAACGGCGGTTGCTGTTGGCGCATGGCGCGAATTTGCACAGGAGAGGTGTGGGTGCGTAATAGCGTGTTAGCATTGAAGTAAAACGTGTCGTGCATCGCCCGCGCAGGATGATGCGCTGGAATGTTTAACGCTTCAAAATTATGGTAATCATCTTCAACCTCCGGCCCCTGCGCGACAGTAAAACCAATTTGGGTAAATAAGGCTTCAATCCGTTGTAAAGTCTGGGTGATCGGATGTAATCCGCCGATAGATTGACCGCGCCCCGGTAACGACACATCCAACTGCTGCGCGGCTAATTGCGCCGCTAAAGCAGCCGCTTGTAATTGCTCTCGTTGCTGTTCTAAGGCGGCTTGTAACTGATCTTTCGCCTGATTAATCCGTTGACCTGCCTCGCGGCGTTCTTCGGGGGGGAGTTGTCCCAATTGTTTTAACTGTTCTGTCAGGCGACCTTTTTTGCCAAAATAATGCACCCGCAATTGTTCTAATTGTTGTAAATCAGCCGCTTGCTTGATTTCAGTTTGCGCGTGGTTAATGAATTCGTCTAAATGTTGCATAATATCGTCATCGTTCAAAAGTTAAATGATCTCATCGGTTCAAGGATGAGGCTTGGTTTTTTTTGCTTACTATAAGGATTTTGCTTTGAAACAACAATTTGCTGCGCTGTTTGAACAGGCATTTATCGCATTACAAACTGAAGGCGTGATTCCTTCTCATCTCACTCCCGCGATTCAGTTGGATCGGACACGTGATTCTGCACACGGGGATTTTGCTTGTAATATTGCTTTAATCTTGGCTAAACCTTGCGGAATCAAGCCACGAGATTTGGCTGTGAAATTCGTGGAAAAACTCAGTTCTGCGCCCGATTTACAACGGGTAGAAGTGGCTGGGCCGGGGTTTATTAATTTATTTTTACATCCACAAGCCTATCAGAAAACCGTAAAAACCATATTAATGCAAGCCGATCAATACGGTTGTGGCGCAAAAGGCAGTAAAGATTCGGTATTAGTTGAGTTTGTTTCTGCCAATCCCACTGGCCCCTTGCACGTCGGACACGGGCGCGGCGCGGCGTATGGCTCGACTTTGGCGAATTTATTAATGGCGGCGGGACATTCGGTTTTTTGTGAGTATTATGTGAATGATGCCGGCCGTCAAATGGACATTTTAGCAGTGAGTGTCTGGTTACGGTACTTGGAATTGTGCGGGGAATCTTTTGTTTTTCCTTCAAATGGTTATAAAGGCGATTATATTTTTGACATTGCTGCGGATGTGCATCGAGAACACAAAGATCGTTTTCGTGTGGCGGCGGCTTTGGTTTTCGCCGATGTCACGCCCGATGCCACGCAAGAAAATGGCGATAAAGAACAGCATATTGATGATTTAATCCGTAATAGTAAGCGATTATTAGGTCTTGAATCGTTTCGTATCGTGTTTAATGCGGGTTTACAGGTGATTTTAGAAGATATTCGTCAAGATTTAACGCAATTTGGGGTGACTTATGATCGTTGGTTTTCCGAATTAAGTTTATACGACGGACAGCCCAGCGATGTCGATCAAGCCATTGCGCAATTGATCAAAACAGGTCATACGTATGAACAAGAAGGCGCGTTGTGGTTTCGTTCTACGACATTTGGCGATGAAAAAGATCGCGTGTTGGTGCGAGAAAATGGACAAAAAACTTATTTTGCATCAGATGTGGCCTATCATTGGAATAAGTTAGGGCGTGGGTTTTCGCGTTTGGTGAATATTTGGGGTGCGGATCATCATGGTTACATTGCACGGGTTAAAGCGGCAATTCAGGCTTTAGGCGGCGATCCGACGCGGTTAAGTATTCAATTGGTGCAGTTTGCCACTTTATATCGTGGGACAGAACGCTTGCAAATGTCCACCCGTAGCGGTGAGTTTGTGACACTGCGCGAATTACGTCAGGAAGTCGGGAAAGATGCTACGCGGTTTTTTTATGTCCAGCGGCGCAGTGAGCAACATTTGGATTTTGATTTGGAATTGGCTAAATCACATTCTACCGATAATCCTGTCTATTATATTCAGTATGCGCATGCGCGAATTCATAGTGTATTAAAACAATTGGCAGATCGGGATTTAACGTGGCAATTCGATGATAAAACAGACTGGGCATTATTAAATAATGCGCATGAAATGAGTTTATTACACACTTTGGCGCGTTATCCTGAAGTGATTGAAGTGGCTGCGGCAAATTATGAGCCGCATCAAGTGGTTTATTATTTGCGTGAATTGGCGCAAGCCTTTCATACTTATTACAATGAACATAAATTTATCGTGGAAGACGTAGCCTTACGTCAAGCGCGTTTGAGTGTGGTGATGGCTGTGCGTCAAGTTTTACAAAATGGTTTAGCAATTCTTGGGGTGTCGGCCCCAGAGGTGATGTAATATGGCAGTGCCGCGTCGTTCTCGTTATGAAGAAGTGGATCGGTGGCGTTCTTCGCGTCCGTGGTCATGGTTATTGGCGGGAATTTTAATTGGAATTGGGTTTTCGGTGTTCACTTACACGCAGTTAATGTTACCGCATACGCAACCCACTGCCGTCACCACAACGGTTGACGCGGCTCCGGCGGTGTTGGCAGAAACGGAAACTTCGCCCAGTGAAACGGAAAAAACAGTTGTCAGTGCCGAACCCAGCAGCAAAACAGAAACCACACCCACCAAAACTACGCCCCGATTTGAGTTTTATACGGTGTTGCCCGATCAAGAGGTGACTGTGAATAACACCTCACCGCGTCCGCTGCCTTTGGGAACAAATCCAGAAGCGGAAACGGAAGATGTTGCCACGTTAGCTGTGGGGACAGCACCAATCACCACACCGGGGACGTATTTGTTGCAAGTGGGATCGTTTCGAGATGTGCGAGAAGCGGAAGGGCTAAAAAGTTATCTGGCTTCTTTAGGAATTACTTCGCACATCGAACGCGCCACTTTGTCAAATAGTCATGATGTGTGGCATCGGGTGCGTTTGGGACCGTTTAATGATTTAAACCGCCTCAACGATATTCGCGCCCGCTTGACTCAGCATCAGGTCACAGCCATTGTGGTGCAATTCTAGTGGATGAGTCGTTTAACTCGCATTACGCCAACTGCGGCATTCTGGCGATAAGTAGAGACTGGGAATGTCGGTTAAGTTATGTCCTTGTGCCTGCATTCCCGGCACCGCTTGCGCGTAACCACACAACCAAGACAAGGGACTTTTTGGACTCTCCATGACGGTGGCAGGGCGTAGTGTAAGCGTTTTACCCGCCACATGGGCGTTGATGCGGTGGCCATAGGTAATATGAATGGCTCCATTTTCTACCCACATTTTTGTCACGTAATTGCCTATTAATTGTTGTGGCTGTGGCAGTCCTGCTTGATGATTGTCAGCAGGAAAACGTTGATGTTGTTGATAAATCAGCTCTAAATGACGTTGTAACGGTTCTGCCAGTTTAATCCCCTCCGATATCTGCGTCCGAATCACAGCATCTTGATAGGTCGGCATGGCAATCGTACTCAGAATGGCCATGATCGCAATCACAATCATCAGTTCAATTAAAGTAAAGCCACGAGTGAATTTGATCATTTGTTGTCTCCTGCATTTTTCAGCGGTAATTTATACAATGATTGGGATTTGCACCGTCAGGTGAACTGTAATTTACACGATGATTGTCATTGACACAATTTGCATGGTGATGACATCAGAAAAGAGAGGATCGCCCGCATAAAGAACAACAATCTTACAAGATTGAGCCATAAATTTAGTTTTACACCAAAAAAACAGGAGACCCTTCTTGATCCACGGCACTTTATACATCGTTTCAGCCCCATCAGGGGCAGGTAAAACCAGTCTTGTGCGGGAATTAGTAAAACAAACTGCTCGCCTCATCGTCTCCGTGTCGCACACCACCCGCACACCCCGGCCGGGAGAACAAACCGGTAGAGATTACCATTTTATCACGGTGTCTGAATTTCGCGCCATGTTGGACGACAACACTTTCTTAGAACACGCCCAAGTGTTTGACAATTACTACGGCACATCAAAACTGTGGGTAGATCAACAACTTGACAACGGACAAGATGTTATTTTAGAAATCGATTGGCAAGGGGCGCGTCAAGTTCGACGACTTTATCCAGAAAGTGTTAGCATATTCATCGTTCCCCCCTCACAAGCGGCATTGGCGCAACGCTTACGCAGTCGAGCGCAGGACAGCGAAAATGTGATTATTAAACGTTTACAAGCGGCGGTGGCTGAAATGCAACATTTTGACGAATACGATTATCTCGTCATCAATGAAATATTCGCCGAAGCTCTATACGCTCTACAAGCGATTGTGTCTAGCCAGCGTTTACGGGTCAAACGACAAACCCAAGCCCAAGCCGGTTTATTGCAACAACTATTGCAACCGTGAAAATTGTCACTACATTTCCCCAACAACATCTTGCCAAATTTAGATATTCTTACCAATAAAAAACAACACTTAATGTTTAGTCAGTAATTGGGTTTCAGTCAACACACCGTTAATAAGGACAAGACGATGAACACCATGACCCAAAAAGACACTTTACTGATCGTTGACGACATGCCAGACAATGTCACTTTATTGCGACGCTTTTTAAACGAAGCCGGCTTTCGTGTACTGGTCGCTAATAACGGAGAAACCGGCATCAGAACTGCTGAATACGCCAAGCCTGATTTAATTCTGCTGGATGTCATGATGCCTGTTATCGATGGTTTTAACGTTTGCCAAGCCTTAAAGGAGCGAGAAATAACCCGCGACATTCCGATTATCTTTATGACCGCATTAAGCGATACGGTGGATAAAGTAAAAGGGCTTAAATTAGGTGCGGAAGATTATGTGACTAAACCCATTCAACATGAAGAAGTATTAGCGCGAATTAGAACCCATATTAAATTGCGCAAACAACAACAGCAAATCCAACAACAAAATGAAATTCTTCAACAACGCAATCAAGATTTAGATATGTTTGCGCAAATGGTCGCGCATGATTTAAAAAATCCGTTAAGTGGTGTCATCACGTTGACCGATATTCTGGCGCAAACCATTTCGCCAGACCGTTATCCCGAAGCGCGAACCTTGAAACAACTGGACATTCTGGCGCGTACTTCTCGCAGAATGATGAGTATTATCAATGCGTTACTGACTTTAGCAGGCGTATCCAACCAATCCCAACCGGTCTTAGAAGCGGTGGACATGGCCGCTATCGTACAACAAGTGTTACAAGTGCGTCTTGCCCACTTGATTGCCGAACATCAGGCCGAAGTGGAATTGCCCGAACAATGGCCATTAATCCACAGTTATCCGCCTTGGATAGAGGAAGTGTGGGCGAATTATCTCAGCAATGGGATAAAATACGGCGGCTCGCCCCCGAAATTAACACTGGGCGCAGAGAAAATAGAAGGTAATCACGTTAAATTCTGGGTGAAAGACAACGGAAATGGTTTGGCTGAAAGTGAGCAAGCCCGTTTATTTTTACCCTTTACGCGCTTGCATCACCACAGCATAGAAGGGCATGGATTAGGCTTATCCATTGTGAAAAAGATAGCTGAAAAATTAGGCGGAAAAGCGGGAGTGATTAGCGAGAAAAATCAAGGCAGTTTATTCTATTTTATTTTGCCATATAATATGGGATAATTCAGTTATCATTTATTTTTTATTTTTTTTCATCTAAAGCAGATCATTAGGGTCTGCTTTAGACAGCAGCATTAAAACTGATAGAGGGAGAATTTTGAGTGGCGCACAGCATGACCGCGTTTGCACGCAATGAACAACATCACACATGGGGACAATTATGCTGGGAAATACGCTCAGTCAATCACCGCTACCTTGATATTTCCATTCGTTTACCTGAAGAATTTCGTCGTTTAGAGGTTGACGTACAAACTCAAGTACAACGACAACTGAAACGCGGCAAAATATATTGTAATTTATATTTACAATACAGTGGCGATGCCAACCAACTCACTGTAAATCAAACATTAGTTAAAAACCTACTCCAAGCCCACGCGCATATCGAGACGCTGGCTAATGTTACACAAACGCCTCAATTATTAGATATTTTACGCTGGCCAAATGTGCTGGAAAATCATATTGATACTGAACAAATCGCCATTGATGTCATGCAATCTTTACAAGTTACTTTAGACGCATTATCCGCTCATCGTCAACGCGAAGGACAACAATTGATTCAATTTGTGGAACAGCGTTGTGTACAAATCACCCAAGAAATCGCACAAATTCGTAATCTATTACCCGAAATGGTACAACAACAACGCGAAAAATGGCAACTTCGCTTGGCAGAAATCACCGCACTGAATCCAGAGCGATTAGAACAAGAAATGTTAATTTTGGCACAAAAATCAGATGTTTCTGAAGAATTAGATCGCCTTACCGCGCATATTCAAGAAATTCGTCAAACCCTAAAAACCCAAGATGCCATTGGACGACGTTTAGATTTTCTCGCCCAAGAATTGCACCGAGAAGCCAATACATTAGGCGCGAAATCAGGCCATTTAACCCTCACTAAAAGTGCAATTGAATTAAAAGTTCATATTGAACAAATCCGCGAGCAGATTCAGAATTTAGAATGAGATTTATGCGGGGTTCGCTATTTAAAGCAGTAAAGTTGAAGAACTTATGAAGGGTTAATTTTTTAGGCGCAGAAAAAAGAATTTTTTGGAAATTACGATAAATTTCTGAATCAGAACATTCCCATAATTCTGATTCAGAAGAATTTTAAACGGAGAAAAAACTATTTTGTCCCATTAATCTGTTCTAATAACGATGTAACTTCTTCATTGGTTTTCGCTTTTAACATGCGATTGGCGAGGCGAATTAAGCCTTTTATTTCGCTGTGATTAATAGTCTGTTTCACTTCTAAAAATGACTCAGGATTCACACTAAACGCCCGCAAACCCAAACCCAATAATAACCGCACATACCGCTGATCTCCCGCCATTTCTCCACACATACTGACACTTTTAGCCGCTTTATTGGCCGCATCAATACTCATTTTTATTAAACGCAACACCGCAGGATGCAACGGATCGTATAAATAATTCACACTATTATCCACCCGATCAATCGCTAAACTATACTGAATTAAATCATTAGTCCCAATAGAGAAAAAATCCGCATAAGGCGTAAATAAATCCACACAAATCGCCAAAGCAGGCACTTCAATCATTGCCCCAATAGGCATTTGCGGATCAAAAGGGATTTTTTTCTGGATTAATTCATTGCGAATTTCACCGATCAAATTACGCACTTGAATCATTTCTTGCGGACTGGACACCATCGGCACCATTAAACGCACATGCCCCTTCGCAGAAGCTCGCAAAATCGCCCTTAATTGCGGACGAAACAATTGCAAATCGCGTAAACATAAACGAATCGCCCGCAATCCCAATGCAGGATTGGCCGATGGCGAAAGATGAATACGACTATCAACTTGCTTATCCGCCCCCAAATCTAATGTCCGAATCGTCACAGGGCCGCCACGTAACGACTGTAAAACTCTAACATAAGCATCTAAATGCTCTTCTTCATCAGGAGCTTGCTGACGATTCATGTATAAAAACTCAGTGCGATACAATCCCACACTTTCACAACCCACCCGTTTAACCGCCGTCATGTCTTCGGGAAACTCAATATTCGCTTGCAGCGCAATATCCACTCCATCAAGCGTGCGCGTGGGGGAATGTTTAATTTTATTCAGTGACGCACGATAACGCTTTTCCTCGCGCTGTCTTTGGCGGTAATAACTGAGTGTCGCCTCGTCAGGGTCAACAATCACCACCCCATGGCCACCGTCCACAATCAACATGTCATTCGCCCGCAATAAACCCCGCACCCGCCGCAAGCCCACAATCGCCGGAATCCCCAAACTCCGCGCCAAAATCGCCGTGTGCGAAGTCGTACCACCAAACTCCGTCACAAAAGCCAACACCCCTTGATGTTGCATTAACACCGTATCGGCAGGAGACAAATCATCAGCCACCACAATACGATCCGCCAAACTCTCAATCAAAGACTCATGAGCAGGTTCTGTCTCATAGCCTTTTAAAATACGCTGAATGCGTGTTACTACATGTACCACATCTTGTTTACGTGCGCTTAAATAAGGGTCTTCCATCTCCTCAAAAATTTTTACCAAATTATCGCACTGAATTTTCAACGCCCATTCCGCATTACATTGCCGTTGACGAATAATCTGCACCGGCGCATCAGTCAGCAAATCATCTTCTAACATCATCAAATGCGTGTCGATAAACGCCGTCAAATCCACCCGCATACTTTCTGTCACATGCGTGCGAATACGTGTTAATTGCTCACGAGCGGTATCTAAGGCTTCTTGAAAACGAATAATTTCCGTTTCCAACGATTGTCGAGATAAGGTGTACTCATTTACATCAATCTCTACATGGTCAATGATATGCACCGCACCAATGGCGACACCCTTTGACACACCAATTCCATGTAGTGCAATACTCACTCTTCTTCTCCAAAACGGTTTTCGATTAAATCGGCTAATTCGGCTAAAGCGATCTCCTCATCATGACCAGAGACCACCAACTCAATTTGCGTTCCCTTGCTGGCGGCCAACAACATCACGCCCATGATGCTCTTGCCATTGACTTCACGCTGTTCGCGGCGCACGGTAATATCGCTGTCAAAAGACGAAGCCAAACGCACCAATTTTGCAGCGGCGCGTGCATGTAAGCCTAATTTATTGACAATGGTGAGTGTCTGTCGTTGCACCGTAAAACCTCCTCGCATCTGTGGATAACAGGTGATGACATAAAATGAACATTAAAGAAACGCTTAAACACCGAGATAATTAGTGTATCATAATCGTTATTTCAATCGCACTCCGCCGGTAACGTGTGCATCTTAGGCTTACACGGCTATTTAGCTTGATATTTGTCTTGCCAATAACTATAACTACCAAGCCACCGTAATCATGATGAGAAAGGGTAACTATTGGCAAGCTGTCGGATTCATTGTAAAAGACAGCGGCCATCTCACCCATTCAGTTGGCATTCAATTTGAATTTGAGTCCATTTAGCCCATTTAAAGCGGACTTTAAGCCATTTTAACAGTTTCTTAATTTAGCCTTAATTTTAATTTAGCTGTGATAACTTATGATGCGCTTATCTATTTTTTCCATTTTACTGGTTTCTGGTGCATTATTAGCAGGCTGTGCCTCGTTATCGAAAGAAGAGTGTTTACGTAACGATTGGGCAGCGATTGGTTTTCGTGATGGCACGGAAGGTTACGCCATGAAGCGTATTCATGAACACGAAGAGGCATGTCGTGCCTATCACATTGTACCTGATTTAGCCGCTTATCAAGCAGGACGTGATCGCGGCTTAATTTACTATTGTACGGAAGCCAATGGGTTTCACGAAGGAGAACAAGGCGTTACTTATCAGCGGGTTTGTCCCACAGATCGAGAAGATCGCTTTATTCGTGGTTATCGACGCGGTTTAGACAGTGCCAGACGCAACGTTGAACTCGACATGCACATGAAAACCACAGAATTATTGCGCAAAACCTCAGAAGTCGCCCGTATCGACGACAAAGAAAAGCGAGAACGCGAATTGAAGTCGTTAGACCAATTAGAATCAGAATTACAATCTCTGCAATCCACCCACAAAAATTTAATTCAACTTTTACAACGTGTCCATCACTTTTGAAATATAATTCCCCTAAGAAAAGTAAAAGTTTCTAAAAAGATTAAGGCTAATTTAAATGGTAAATAAAAGCAGTATTTTGATTGTTGACGATGAGGATCGGGGGCGAGACGCATTAGAAATGTTATTGCTGACCGAGGGCTATGATTTATTATTTGCCGCATCGGGCAAGGAAGCATTACAAAAGGCAGAGGAGACTACACCTGATCTGATATTGCTGGATGTAATGATGCCGGGAATGGATGGTTTTGAAGTCTGTCAGCGTTTACGTTCTCATTCACGTTTGGCTGAAGTGCCGGTGATTATGATTACGGCACTGGATGATCCCGAATCTCGTTTGCACGGTATTAATGTGGGTGCAGACGATTTTATTACCAAACCTTTTGATCGCAGTGAATTGCGGACACGAGTGCGCACCATTACCCGTTTAAATCGCTATCGACGTTTATTATTAGAACGTTCTCGCTTTGAATGGGTAGTGGATCGTTCTAATGAAGGTTATTTACTGTTAGAAAGCACGGATCAATTGATTTATGCCAATTCAACGGCTCGCCGTTATTTAGGCATTTGTCAAAATCACACATTACCGTTATCATTTAATGAATGTTTAACCGCAGCGCGTTATCAAAAAGAACCCACTTTAGCTTGGGAAAATTGGCCAGCCGATAATCTTAAAGATAATGTTCGCTATTTGGTGCGCCCTGAAACCAAAGATCATCCACCATTATGGTTAGAAGTAAACATTTTTGATTATCCTTCAGATCACTCGCATTTAGTGCATTTACGCAATGTCAGCGAGCATATTAATTTACAACGCCAAGTGTGGACTTTTCAAACCTTGGTTTCGCATAAATTACGCGGTCCTTTAAATGGTTTAGTCAGCCTGCAAATGCTCGACAGTCCCCATGTGGATTTATCCAGCGAGCGGGCTGTGGCTTTATTAAAAATTGCCAAAGAAAGCGCAAAACGCTTGCAAGATCAAGTATTAGAAATTTTACGCTACATCGACACCACCCGCTTACGCACCTTACAAGCCAATTTTCGACTGGCTGATTTACCCGAATTATTAACCCGCCTGCAATGGGATTTATCTTTAGAACCCATTCAATTAGAATTACCTGAATCACTCCTCAATAAAGTATTAACTTGTTCTCCTGAAGCAATTGAGTTAATTTTGCGGGAATTATTAAATAACGCGAAAAAATTTCACCCCAAACATTCCCCTGATATTAGTTTGTCCGTTTCGCTCTGCAAATCTGATTTAGATCAGGTAAAATTGGCCGTCCGCGACAATGGACGCTGTTTATCTAACGAAGATTTAGAACGGGTATGGATGCCTTATTATCAGAGTGAAAAATCTTTTACTGGCGAAATAAAAGGCATGGGATTAGGATTAGCCATGGTGGCGCGTTTGGTGTGGAATAGCGGTGGTCATTGCGAAATCCATAATTGCATTGGTCACGAAGGCATTGAAGTGGTTGTTGCCCTGCCCGCCACCACAGAAACATTCCCCTTTAAAATGGAAAAATTAACGGGTTTGAATCAAGATACACAGAATTAAACACGAATAATTTAATTGGCTTTGAAAGCCAGTTAATTCTGCACATTTTAAAATTCTGATTCAGACAAACCACAAGGAAAGGCTTATGATGAACTCTGAATGGCGTACATTTCTGCATACACAAGGCGCACAATTTAGCCAAGTGGACATGGTCAACGATTTTGGCACGCCCCTCCAAGAACAACAACAAGTGTTACAAACGACCGTGATCGTGGATTTATCCCACTATGGTTTGATTCAAGCGCGAGGCGAGGAAGCCAGCTCATTTTTACAAGGTCAATTCACCAATGACGTGCGGGCAATTGATGAAAAAACCAGTCATTTGTCGGCTTGGTGTAATCCAAAAGGGCGCGTTATCAGCACCTTTACCTTATTTAAACGCCACAATGCGTATTGCTTATTACTGCCTAAAGATCGGGTAATGGGAACGTTACAACGTTTACAAGGCTATGTTTTACGCAGTAAAGTGACTTTACAGCATGCCTGCGACGAATACGCCATTATCGGGATCAGCGGTGAACAAAGTACTTCTGTGATTGTGAATGGCTTGGGTGTAGAACCTCCGACAGAAGATTATCAAGTATTTACCACCGATGCGGTCACTTTGATCAAAATGGCGGGAATTATCCCACGTTATGTGATTATTGCGCATCCGGGGTTATTGCAAGTGTTTTGGCAACAAACGCGTTTGCCGGCGGTTTCTACGCACGCTTGGCAATTGGTAGACATTCTTTCGGGTTATCCGCAGGTGACGCAAATTAATACAGAGACTTTTGTGCCACAAATGCTCAATTACGACCTGCTCAATGGTATTCATTTTAAGAAAGGCTGCTACACAGGACAAGAAATTGTGGCACGGTTACATTACTTAGGTCAATTAAAACAACGCCTATTTTTAGGACATATTGATTGCGAATTTCCTCCGAATATTCACGCTAAATTATATGCCCCTGATCAAGAGCGAAGTGTGGGCGAATTTGTGGCGATTCAACCGCATCCCCGCGGAGGTTATTCGGCATTAGCGGTGGTGGAAATTGCTTATGCTAATAACGAGAGTCTATTGCGGCTGAATAATGCCAATAAAGATCGTTTTCAATTTAGAGAATTGCCTTATCAAGCAGCATTAAATGAAGCGATAAAATAAATTTTTTATCAGAGATTTTGTAAGAGATAATGGGTTATGAATAAATGTCGCAAATACCAATGGGGATTTACGCTCATTGAAGTGATGGTTGTGGTGGTTATTTTAGGCGTATTAGCGGCTTTAGTGGTGCCTAAAATTATGAACCGTCCAGATGAGGCGCGTTTAGTCAAAGCCAAGCAAGATATTCGTGCGATTGAAGCGGCATTAAAATTATACCGTTTGGATAATTATAATTACCCCAGCACTGATCAAGGTTTGGAAGCCTTAGTCACGCGCCCCACAGGAATGCCAGAGCCGCGCCAATGGAAAGATGGCGGCTATTTAGATGGTCTGCCGAAAGACCCTTGGGGCTTTCCATATCAATATTTAAGTCCTGGTTTACACGGTGAATTTGACTTATGGAGTCAAGGCGCAGATGGTCAATCGGGGGGAACAGGATTTAATGCGGATATTGGTAATTGGCAATTAAAAAATCAATAAATTGGATCGGCAATGACACAAGATACGCACATTAGTTTGGCACACGGAAATGGTGGCTATTTCATGCGAGAATTGATCGAAACCATTTTCGCCCAACAATTCGCTAATTCCAATCTGGATATTGAACGAGATGCGGCAATGTTATCGTGGCCGTATGGTGAATTGGTGATCACCACAGATGGTTTTACGGTGCAACCTTTGGAATTTCCAGGGGGAAATATTGGCAGTTTGGCGGTTCATGGAACGGTGAATGATTTAGCGGTTTCGGGTGCTATTCCGTGTTATTTCACTTTAAATGTGTTTGTTGAAGAAGGTTTTGAAATTGCTTTATTGAAACGTTTAATGGCGAGTTTAGCCGAAGCCGCACAAAAATGCCAAGTCGCCATTGTAGCGGGAGATACTAAAGTGTTGCCACGGGGTCAAGTCAGTGGTCTTTATTTAGCGACGACGGGCGTAGGTTATCGTACGAATACCAGCCCCCTCAATGTGAGACAAATTAAGGCTGGAGATGTAATAGTGGTGAGCGGTTCGGTGGGGGATCACGGGATTGCGGTGATGTTGGCGCGGGAGCAATTTGGTTTACGCGGTTCTTTGCGTTCGGACGCGGCCAGTGTATTGCCTTTGACGCAGGCTTTATTGCCTTATGGCGACCGCGTGCGGGTGATGCGTGATCCCACTCGTGGGGGCGTGGCTACTGTTTTACACGATTATGTGCGCGCTACAGGTTTAACTTTACGTATTCGACAAAGTGAGTTGCCAATCAACGGCGAGGTACAAGTGGTGTGTGACATGTTGGGTTATGATCCGCTTTATTTGGCGTGTGAAGGGCGCGTGGTGGCGGTGGTCGCGCCCGACATCGCCACCGCCGTATTGGAAACGTGGCGCGCCCTGCCTGAAGGCAGCCACGCCGCGCTGATTGGCACGGTGTGCGAGCAACATCCACCGCGAGTGATTTTGGAAACGGAATTGGGCGGAGAACGTTTATTAGAAGAATTGGAAGATGATCCTTTACCGCGCATTTGTTAATCGCGTGTTATTCTCGACATTCTAATGGCAAGAAATTTGGATTTGCATTCGTTTTATTCACGCCATAAACCGTTTCATGAGGCAGTGGATTTAAATAACCACACGTCCAAGATAAAATAAGTCCTGTAAAAGCCGTTCCTTCCTGCGTTAAAGTGGGACGCAAAGTCAACATTGCATTGCCTTCCTCTTCCGAATTCATCTTAAATTTAGAATCAATTAATTCAAGATGAATTGCGCCATTTTCTACCGTGATATTTTTCACATAATGGCCGTAAAAATGATCCGATTCACGCAATCCTGCCTCTGCATTATCCTGTGGAAAAGTGCCGTAAAAAGCATAATATTCCGTAATTTTTCTCATGGCTTCTTGAGAAATAGTGAGGGCTTCAATGGCCTTAGATCGCAATAAATAATCCATATAAGCAGGAATAGCCACCGAAGCCAAAACACCAATAATGGCTGTTGATGTCATTAACTCAATAAAAGTGAATCCTAATTGCGGGCGCGAAAAAGAAAACATGATTAAACTCCCTAATTATCTATTTCTACAACTAGACGGAAGAAAAGGATTCACCTCTTCATGCAACCCTTCAGTCGGGTGACAATTCCAATGAACAATTCGCGTGTTCGATGAATCTATTATTGGCGTAAAAAATAAAACCAATTCCGTAGAAGTCAACGCCACTTGCAATTCAATTTTTCCCTGATTAACCGTTAATTGTCGCAAATAACGCCCTTGCCATTGCGTGGGTTCGGGCAATCCCAATACCGCATTATTTTCAGGCCATCGACCATGCCACGCATAATATTCCGCAATATGCTGCTGCACGGGTTGGCTTATTGCCAAGGCCTCGGTGACTTTAGCCCGTTCTAAATAATCTGAATAAGCGGGAATTGACACCACCGCTAAAATAGAAATCACAAAAACCACCAGCAACAATTCAAGAAAAACAAAACCTGATTTTATTTTTCTCATCGCTTCATCCTCAATAACTAAACAAAAGAAAAATAGGCATATATAACCCCAACAATATTAACAATAAAAATGCCCCAAATAACAGCGATAATAACCACATCAATATGGTATTAATCACAGGAACTCGCTGTTGCAATTTATAAAAATCCAAACGTGCCAAACGCATTAATAAATCCGCTAATAATTCCCCATTTTTTACATCTAATAACAAATGTCCAATATTATCAGAAGAAAAATGATCTAAAGTAGTAGGATGTTGTTGTTGCTTGACTTGATGAGCGGCTTCTTGCAAATGCCGTTGATACGGTAAATAATCCAGCGAATTTGCCGTCATTATTAATGCGTCATGAATAGGATAACCCTGTCGCAATAAAAAAGCTAAGGTATTTAAAACTTGAATTCGCGTTAATTGCAAAAATAAATCACCAATTAACGGAGATCGTTTTAACACCCAATCCCGCAGATCAGCCCGTGCCGCAATATAAATCAATACAAGCACTAATAAACCTAAAACGCTAACAGATACTCCACTGCTTAATAAAGTCACTATTTGAGTCGTGATGGGGGGTTCACTTCCTACACGAGACAAAATAGAAATAGAGACAAAATTAGGAACAATATATTGTCCTGCAAAAATTAGGAAAATAACGAAAAAGACAGATAACACCAAATAATAAGCCAATGTCGCTAATAATTTTTGCATCACTTCAGTGTGTCCAGATTCTTTTGTTTCTCGAAATGCTACGAATTGCAACAAGCCTTGAGACAATTGCCCTTCTTGTTCTGCTTTGCGTAAAAAATCGGTAAAAAAAGGCTCTAATGTCGGTAAAGTAGAACCCAAAGCCAACGCAAAAGAGCCGTGTTTTTTCCAATCCGCTTCGATCTGTTCTAACCACATTTTATACTGCGCCCAATGTGACCCTTTGCGCAATAAATCTAAAACTAAACTAACCTCTTGTTTTCCGTCTAATAATAACGCCATCTTATTAAGAAAAGTCGTGGTTTGTTCATAAGAGGAATACTGTGATTTAGCCATTAAAAAAACTCCTTACGCTATTGGGATAACCGCCGCCGTAATAACATGAAGGCAATGGTAAAAAAAACCAGTCCATAAATCGCAATAACCAATAAATGCCATAATATATAATCTATTGAAGGCAGAGCCTGATTAAGCAATAATGGACGCACCAATTCCACCACATGTATGAGCGGTAATAACCACACTAAAGATTGTATTAACTCTGGCATTTTCGACAGTGGAAAAAATATCCCACTTAAAAACATCATTGGAGCTAATAAAAGTGTTTGATAATAAAGGAAAAAATCATAATTTTTTGCCAATGCGGTCATCACCATTGCCATACTGGCAAAAGTTAATCCTGCCAGAAATAGCACAGGTAATGCCACAATTGACCATACACTGTCAATTGCACCCAATAGTACCGCCACAATTAAAACAGCAGTGACATGAATGAAACTTTTGGTAGCTGCCCAAAAAATTTCACCAAAAACAATATCCTGAATATCTAAAGGCGTGGCTAATATCCCGCGCCAAGTGTGCTGTACATTCATGCGCGTATAAGCGGAATATTGGGCTTCAAAACTGGCCGTTTGCATCGCGCCACTGCACAAAATTCCCGAAGCCAAAAAAGACAAATAAGGCACTCCCTCCATACTTTCTACAAAATAGCCTAAACCATACCCTAATGCCAATAAAATTAACACCGGTTCACCAAAATTTCCTAACAAGGCTGGCATTAAATTTTTTTGCCACACTTTAAAATTACGCAACCACACACTAAACCAACGCCATTGAAACAGTTCTAATAAATTAATCATCACGTAAATCTCGCCCTGTTAATTTTAAAAAAACATCCTCCAAATTTGCAGGACGATGCAAATAACGTAAATCTGATTGTTCGCTTAATGAATCTAATAATGAAATCACTTTTTCACCATAATAAAATCGCGTATCGCCTACTATTTCGCTGTTTAAATTAAAACGACGACCGACTTCCTCATGCCACCTTTCTAAAGCATCTACATGCGTGCCATGCACCTCAACCACTTGCGGCGGAATATAACGCTTAATTAACGCTTGCGGCGCGCCTTGTTCTAAAATTTTTCCCTGATCCATCACAATAATATCATCACAAAGCCGCTCTGCTTCCTCCATATAATGCGTGGTGAGAATTAACGTTAATCCCTGCATTTTTAACTGTCGCAATCGCTGCCAAATTAATTGCCGAGCTTGCGGGTCTAATCCCGTGGTCGGTTCATCTAATACCACCAATTGCGGTTCATTAATTAACGCCCGTCCCAGCGACAAACGGCGTTGCATTCCGCCCGACAATGTTGTGACTAGGGTATTGGCTTTATGTCCCAAAGTAGCGAAACTGAGAATATCTGGAATTCGTTTTTTTAAAGTAGCCGCATTCAATCCGAAATATCGCCCATAAATCTGCAAATTTTGCGTGACGGTGAAATCAGGATCGAGATTATCCTGCTGGGGTACAATACCAATAATTTGCCGTAACTGTCGTGATTGATTGGGAATCGTATAGCCCAAAACAGACAATTCTCCCGCAGTCGGCAAGGTGTGGCCGACTAACATTTTTAACGTGGTCGTTTTTCCCGCACCATTGGGTCCCAATATGCCGCAACAACTGCCTTGGCGCACTTGAAAATTAATCGAATTTACAACCAATTGTTCCCCATAACATTTGGTCAAATTTCGCGCTTGAATAACCGATTCACAATAATGGTTCATGAGAATAAAAACTCAGAGGTGATATAATGACAAATATGATGTTATTTATTTTTTGGCTATTGCTGATTATTGCGGTATTAACTGCCTTTTATACTTGGAGAAAACACCGCCAAATAAAACAAGCGGCTGAACAACGAGAAAAAGCGATGTTACAAGCCTTGTTAGCAAAAAAAATTAAAAAAGAAGATTCATCTTCTGATAAAACCCCAGAGTTAAGCCAATAAGCAATGGCCTGTATTGGTGTGCATTGCGATTTTAGATTGAAACTTATCTTTTTAATTTAGAATCGCCCTTAACTTGAAAAAATCACCAACAACCCTTACATACCCCTTTCACTTGGCTAAGAACCACTTAGAACTTAGCCTAAAAACCTGTTAAAACGTGAGGAGTTATTTTTTATGGATATTTTGGAAAGAATCAGAGAGCAAGTCACCAATAATCCCGTTATTATCTACATGAAAGGCACGCCCCAGATGCCGCAATGTGGTTTTTCCAATCGTGCCGCACAAGCTCTACATGCGTGTGGTTTTGAATTTGCTTATGTCAATGTATTAACTGATCCGGAGATTTTTCAAAATCTCCCTCGCTTTGCCAATTGGCCGACTTTTCCTCAAATTTATGTGGATGGAGAGCTAATTGGGGGGTGCGATATTACCTTAGAATTGCTACAAAAAGGTGAATTAAAACCCATGTTAGAAGCGGCAATTCATAAAAAGCAAAATAAAGAGGCGTAATAAAGCTGCATAACCGCTATTTATCATGTTATGTAGCGGTTATTTTTTAGGATGAGAATTTTCTTCATCGTCCATGAGAATTTCGTGCGCGGGTCCTTCTAAGTCATCAAATTGTCCCGAACGAATCGCCCAAATAAAAATCCACACAATTAACGCAATAAAAACCAGTGAAACTGGAATTAATAAATACAAAATATCCATAATTTCTCCGCTTAAAGCCACATGGGATAACCACTCAGGTTATCTGGTCATTTTAGGACTATTTCAAGTCAAAATAGTATTTATTTCTAGCACATTTCCACCATATTCTATGGGTACAGATTATTTTTATTCCACTTAAATATCACACTAAACATAAGGTGGCTGTCGAGATCATGGGATTTTTAATTTGGTTTGATTTATTTTTGGTGTCAAGTTTGTTGTGGACGGCTTGGCAGGGGTTGACCCATCCAAATTTATTACGTTCTGTATTAATGTTTATTGTGTTTGGTTTATTGTTGGCATTGGCGTGGGCGCGCTTGGCGGCACCGGATGTGGCTTTGGCTGAAGCGGCAATTGGCGCAGGTTTAACGGGTGCGTTGTTTTTGGACGCATTACGGGATTTTTCCCGCTCAAAGGAGTAAAAATAATGTTTATTATCAAGCAATTATCGACGTTATTATTAATTTTTTGGGCAGGAATTTTGATTTGGGCTGTGTGGGCTTGGCCGCCATCGCCAGTGATGGACATTCCCACTTTAGTGACACAAAATTTGTCACATAGCGGAGTGGCTCATCCCGTCACTGCGGTATTATTAAATTATCGCGCTTATGATACATTATTAGAAATTTCCGTGTTACTATTAGCGGTGTTGGGGGGGTGGACGGTGTTTCATGCCCATTGTGAGGCTGCTGACTGTGTTTTGACGAATGTGCCGCCTTTGTCGCCTTTGTTGACACCTATGTTGTCGTTAAACGTGCCAGTATTGGTGTTGGCGGCGGCTTATTTGCTGTGGGCAGGTGCTTATACCAGCGGCGGCGCATTTCAAGCGGGCGCGGTGTTGAGTGGTGCGGGGGTTTTACTTCGGTTGAGCGGTGCTATACAGGCAAAGGAAAAAAGTGATACCGCAGTACGCTATTTATTGGGAATTGGTTTACTGGTTTTTGCAAGCGTGGGCGTGGCCGTGATGTGGAGTCAAGGGGAATTATTAACTTATCCATCGACTTGGGCAGGGGGATTAATTTTATTAATTGAAGCCAGTTTAACGGTATCTATTGCCATGTCATTATTGCTGTTATTTGTGGGATCGCCGGGGGTTTGTTGGCAGAAAAACGGACAATATTAAGATGAACCAAAACCAGTTATATTTAGGCGATTGTCTCAATGTGTTAAGGGATTAATATTAAAATAGCGCGGCGGGTTTTCATTAAGGAAAAAGAAAAAATGACGGTATCCACTTTATACGCTATCGTAGGCATGATATTGGTGTGTTTTAGTTTTTTTGCGTTGATTCGAGATCGACATTTGTTGCGCAAAATTATCGCGTTAAATATCTTAGGCAGCGGGGTTTTTATGGTACTCATTGCGGCGGCGGCGCGGGATTTTTCTGCAATAGATGCCTTGCCTCATGCTTTGGTGTTGACGGGAATTGTGATTGCGGTGAGTGCAACGGCATTGGCTTTGGTGCTGGCGCGACGGATTTATCGCCTCAGTGGACAAACTCATTTGCCAGAAGAAAACTCATAAACACAAATCCCTTGCATAATCTTAAAAAAACGCCTAGACTTGGAAACTGAATCTCATTATGGGGGCGACTTGGCTTCGACGCGGGTGGCAAAACCAGAGGTGCATGTCGAGGTGCAGTCCCTCGTAAATCTACTGCAAACAATTAGTTGCCAACGACGACAACTACGCTCTGGCTGCTTAAATAGCCAGCCTCTGGCCGCGACGTGCCGTTTCTGCGCGGATTTTCAGGGGTAACATTGAATCGGATCGCTATGTTCACTTGTCTGGGGTGGATGGGCTAAAAAGTTCCAGACTCACCGTCAGTACGCCCTGCCCGTCGGGATGCTGGCGGTTAAATCATTGACGCGGCTACACATGTAGAGCCAACGGCGGAGTGTTCGCGGACGCGGGTTCAATTCCCGCCGCCTCCACCAATTCTGAATTTTCCTGTCTTGACCTCATCAGTAACGATAACAAAAGTGATCGGATAGCAACGCATTCTATGAGCATCGAAGAAAGTACCCTCGCGCTTGCTGGCGTGTTTCAAGCAGCCGAGCTGGTTCGCTCGGTGGCACGACAAGGTTTGGTCGATCAAACCCCTTTTGAAAGCAGTTTGTACAGTATTTTACAAGTCAATGCAGACTCCATTGTCGCGGTTTATGGCGAATTAAGTGGGTTGAAATGCGGTCTGATTGCCTTGTCTCGCCAATTGCAACGTAACGATCCCACTCCCGAAAGTCGCAAGCGAGAAATGGAAGCCATGCGTTATGCGTTGGGTGCTATTTTATTGGAACGCAAGTTGAGCAAACGCTCAGACGTATTGTCGCGCTTAGGAGAAGGGATCGAAGACATTCGCGCCTTCGCTGAAACGCGCTCGGTGGCTCATCCCGAAGTTGTGACACAAATGGCACGCTTATATTCCAACACATTAAGCACCTTTGATTATCGTATTCAAGTCAGCGGAGAACCACGCTATTTAGAAAACACCAGTAATGCCGATAAAGTGCGCGCATTGCTGTTAGCGGGCGTGCGTTCAGCCGTGTTATGGCGGCAAAAGGGCGGAACACGCTTACAATTGTTGTTTTCTCGTGGAAAAATTTTACGCGCCACCCAACAGTTTTTAGAACAAATTAATGTGGTGGATCGGATTATTCACCCGCCGCGGGAATAGATAAATTATTTTGCAATACAATTGCAGATACATTGCAGTTTCTGGCACAAGCCAGTACAATGGCATCGTTTGCGGTGGATGCTGTTCACAGCAAACTTTCCCCTCTATATATTACACATAATAATCTAACCAAAGGAGCTAACTTATGACGTTAAAATCATTGATCGGTGTTGCTGGTTTAACCCTGAGCTTGAGTTTTTCTGCCAACGTTTTCGCAGAAGAAGCCGCCACCGCTGCTGAAGTGGTAGAAAAAGTAAAAGCGGCTGCCGCAGAATTATCCAGCGCAGGCGAAGCCGGTATCGCAGCGTTCCAAGGCAAAGACAGCAAGTGGGCGTGGAAAGACACTTATGTTTTTGTTTACGACTGCGAAGCCGATCAAGCCTTAGCCCACCCCACTTTGGCCGGTAAACCTGTCATGCACATCAAGGACAAAGCAGGCAAAGAACTGTTTGTTGCGCTGTGCGAAGCGGGCAAACAAGAAACTGGCGGTTGGGTAAGCTACATGTGGCCAAAGCCCGGTGCTGAAGAGCCTTCAGAAAAACTGTCTTATGCTTTAGCGGTTGCAGGCACGACTTATCAAGTCAGCGCGGGCATTTACACTGACGAAGCCACCGTTGATGAATTGAATGCCGCATTGAAATAATCACTTATTTTGATGCCAAAAATAAACACCGCCAGTCAGTTATTATTGACTGGCGGTGTTTTTTTGAGCTTTTTTAGTTGAATATTCAACAAACGCGGGAGCGCGGACGAGAGAAAATCTTGAATAAATACAAGATGAGTGTTTAACTATACCAATTTTTTCAGAGTCGTATAATAATACTTTTCAAATAGGAGAGAATAATGAACAAAAGATATGAAGATTTAGAAGAATTAATGTCAACAGGTGAAGCGAGAGAAGTGAAGCGAGCGATGGCAGTAAGAATGTCTTTGCTTGGTTTTGTGCGTGCGGAAGCGGCTTTAGCGTGTTGTGTCAGTGTGCAATTTGTGGATAAATGGAAAGCCATTTATTTAGCGTCAGGGGTTGAAGGATTAAAGTTAGCGTATAAAGGCTCACCAGGGTATTTAAAGCCGCGTGAACGAGAAGATGTGATTAATTGGATACAAGAAAAGAAGACAATAACAATAGAGGAACTAAAGAGATACTTAAAAGAGGAGTATGATGTTTTCTATTCTTCAAATACTTCTTATACTAAATTATTAGAAGAAGCGAATTTAAGTTATAAGAAGACACACAAAGAGAATTCGGCAAAAGATGAGGTAAAAGTAGAAGCTAAAAAAAAGAGATTAAGGATTTAATAGATAAGGAGCGTGAACAGATAGAAAGTGGAGAGGTAATGTACTGGATGCAAGACGAAAGCCATCAGTTGTGGGGAGATATTTGTGGTTATGTTTGGTCGAAAAAAGGAGAAAGAACGTCAATAAAGATGAGTAATTATCGCACTTCTCAAACGTGGTATGGAGCGGTGAATATTTATACGGGAGAATTTATTTTAGATAGGGCAAAGAAAGCTGATACAAAATATACGATAGACTTTATTAACTGGCTCATTTACAGATATAAAGAAGCCCGTCATGTGATTATTTGGGATGGTGCAAGTTATCATCGTTCTGAAGGTTTAAGAACTTATTTAGAGAAATTAAATGGGGGACTTCCAGAATCAGAATGGAAAGTTCGTTTATTAAGATTTGCGCCCAATGCCCCAGAGCAAAATCCAGTCGAGGATATTTGGCTTCAAGGTAAGAATTGGGTCAGAAAGAATTTTCATCGTCTATCAAGCTTTAAAGAAGTCACTAGTATGTTTGAGACCTTTTTGTCAGGTAAAGTGTTTAAGTTTAATAAAATTAAACAGTATCTTATACCTAATATCTAGGTAGATATTAAAACTTAATTTGTTTTTATATCTCACATAATTTTGGTATATTTCATTTAATTTCAACCAAAAAGTATTGTTATGTCAAATAAAACCAGAACTGAATTATTAAAAAACCAATTAGCCCAACGCATTTTAATTTTAGATGGTGCCATGGGAACGATGATCCAATCTTATCGCTTAACGGAAGCGGATTATCGTGGGGATCGTTTTCAAGATTGGCCCTGTGATGTCAAGGGAAATAATGATTTATTGGTGCTGACACAACCGCATATTATTCGTGAGATTCATCAACAATACTTATTGGCTGGGGCTGATATTTTAGAAACCAATACATTTAATAGCACGCGCATTGCGATGGCAGATTATCAAATGGAAAATTTGGTGGCTGAAATCAATGAAACCGCAGCGAGAATTGCGCGAGAAATTGCCGATGAAATCACTTTGCAAACGCCAGATCGTCCGCGTTTTGTCGCAGGCGTATTGGGGCCGACCAATCGCACGGCTTCTATTTCGCCTGACGTGAATGATCCCGGTTATCGTAATGTTGATTTTGATCAATTGGTTAATGCTTATTATGAAGCGGCGCATGGTTTGGTGAAAGGTGGCGCGGATATTTTATTAATTGAAACCATTTTCGACACGTTAAATGCAAAAGCGGCGATTTTTGCGTTAATGCGTTATTTTGACGATCACCAGTGCCAATTTCCCATTATGATTTCTGGTACGATTACCGACGCATCAGGGCGTACTTTATCGGGTCAAACGGTGGCGGCATTTTGGAATTCAATACGCCATGCGATGCCGTTGAGTATTGGTTTTAATTGTGCGTTGGGAGCGGCGGAATTAAGACAACATATTGAGGAAATTTCTCATCTCGCCAATACCTATGTTTCTGCCCATCCCAATGCGGGTTTGCCGAATGAATTTGGCGAATATGACGAATCTCCCGCGCAAATGGCCGCCCAATTAAAAGAATGGGCTGAATCAGGATTTTTAAATATTGTCGGCGGGTGTTGTGGCACTACGCCTGCGCATATTGCCGCGATTGCCGAAGCGGTTAAATCTTATCCCCCGCGTGCGATTCCTGATATTGAGCCTGCCTGTCGTTTATCGGGATTAGAACCGTGCAATATTACTGCAAATTCTCTGTTTGTCAATGTGGGAGAACGAACGAATGTCACAGGCTCTGCCCGCTTTAAAAAATTGATTCAAGAAGAACAATTTGATATTGCTTTAGAAATCGCTAAAGAACAAGTGGATAATGGCGCACAAGTCATTGATATTAATATGGATGAAGGCTTGCTGGATTCTAAAGAAGTGATGGTGCGTTTTTTAAATTTAATCGCTTCAGAACCTGATATTGCTCGCGTACCGATCATGATTGATTCTTCTAAATGGGAGATTTTAGAAGCGGGTTTAAAGTGCATTCAAGGAAAAGGCGTTGTTAATTCGATTTCTATCAAAGAAGGTGAAGCGAAATTTATTGAACAAGCGCGTTTAATTCGCCGTTATGGTGCGGCGGTTATTGTGATGGCATTTGATGAATTAGGACAAGCGGATACTTATCAAAGAAAAATTGATATTTGTCGCCGCTCTTATCAGATATTAACGGAGCAAGTGGGATTTCCTGCGGAAGATATTATTTTTGACCCTAATATTTTCGCGGTTGCTACGGGCATTGATACGCATAATAATTACGCCGTTGATTTTATCGAAGCCACTGCGTTTATTCGGCAGCATTTACCGCACGCATTAATTTCTGGTGGGGTGTCTAATGTGTCGTTTTCTTTTCGTGGTAATAATGCGGTTAGAGAAGCGATTCATTCCGTGTTTTTATATCATGCCATTCGCGCAGGCATGACCATGGGCATTGTCAATGCAGGACAATTGGCGATTTATGAAGATTTACCCACAGAATTACGAGATCGCGTTGAAGATGTGATTTTAAATCGCCGTGAAGACAGCACAGAACGCTTATTAGAAATTGCAGATCGTTATCGTGAAGACGGCGCGCAACAAGACACTAAAGTTAATTTAACGTGGCGTAATGAATCGGTTGAGAAACGTTTAGAATATGCTTTAGTCAAAGGCATTACTGATTTTATTGAAGAAGATACGGAATTGGCTCGCGCTCAATTACAAAGTCCTTTGCAAGTCATTGAAGGCCCCTTAATGTCAGGCATGAATGTGGTGGGCGATTTATTTGGTGCGGGCAAAATGTTTTTACCGCAAGTGGTGAAATCGGCACGGGTTATGAAAAAAGCCGTGGCTTATTTATTACCTTATATTGAAGCCGAAAAAGCCCAACAAGCCGCATTAGGCATTGAACAAGCCGTTAAAGGCAAGATTTTAATGGCGACGGTTAAAGGCGATGTGCATGATATTGGTAAAAATATCGTCGGCGTGGTGTTGCAATGTAATAATTTTGAAGTGATTGATTTAGGCGTAATGGTGGCCGCAGAAACCATTTTAAAAACCGCTAAAGAACAACACTGCAATATCATTGGATTATCGGGTTTAATTACGCCGTCATTAGACGAAATGGTGCATGTGGCGAAAGAAATGCAACGCCAGCAATTTAGCATTCCTTTATTAATCGGTGGTGCGACCACGTCCAAAGTTCATACGGCGTTGAAAATCGCACCTAATTACGATCATCCTGTGGTTTATGTGCCAGATGCGTCGAGAGCGGTGGGCGTGGCGCAGAGTTTGTTATCTCATGATTTAAAAGCAGATTATGCTAAAAATATTCGAGAAGAATATGTCAAAATTCGAGAACAACGATTAAGCCAGCAATCGCAACGGAAAAAATGTACGTTAAGCCAAGCGCGTGCCAATGCAATGTCATTAGATTGGTCTGCTTATTCGCCACCTAAACCGAGTTTTTTAGGCATTCGCATTTTTGAAAATTATGCCTTATCTGATTTGCGTGATTATATTGATTGGACTCCGTTTTTTCAGGCGTGGGAATTGGCAGGGAAATTTCCTAAAATTTTAGACGATCATATTGTCGGTGAACAAGCACGACAATTGTATCAAGATGCGCAAACTTTATTGGATCGCTTAATTGCAGAAAATTGGTTGACTGCAAAAGCGGTGATTGGTTTCTTTCCCGCGAATCGAATTGAAGATGATATTGAGTTATATACGGATGAGACTCGTCAAGAGGTATTAACGGTGTTGCATCATTTGCGGCAACAAACGTTAAAAGATGCCCAGCGTCCTAATTTATGTTTAGCCGATTTTATCGCGCCAAAAACGACGCAATTAGCCGATTATTTAGGCGTGTTTGCGGTGACAACCAGTATTGGTATTGAGGCGCATATTGAACGGTTTGAACGGCAACAAGATGACTACAGTAGTATTTTGTTAAAAGCCTTAGCGGATCGTTTGGCAGAAGCGTTTGCCGAGCGTTTACATCAAGAAGTAAGACAGAATTGGTGGGGATACGCGCCTGAAGAGGAGTTGACTAATGTAGAACTGATTGCGGAAGCCTATCGGGGGATTCGTCCTGCGCCGGGCTATCCCGCGTGTCCCGACCACACGGAAAAGGCGACGCTGTGGCAATTGTTGCAACCTGATGTGCATATTGGATTACATTTAACGGAGAATTTCGCCATGTATCCTACGGCTTCTGTGTCGGGTTGGTATTTCGCTCATCCCGAAGCCCGCTACTTCGGCACGGGAAAAATTGAAGCCGATCAAGTCGCCGATTACGCCAAACGCAAAGGAAAAAGTATGGCTGACATGGAAAAATGGTTAGCGTCTATTTTGGCGTATGAAAATCGGGAGTGAGTTTAGAATTATTTTAGTATTCGTTATTGTACTCCACTTTCTCCGTTTAGCACGGAGTCGTGGAGTTTAAGGAAGGCAATAAGACGAGGTTATTCACTCATTGACACCATTTGGTTTGGAAAAAATTAACATGATTTTCTAGTGTAACTGCTTGTTGATGCAGGGAATGACTGGCTTCAGCGGCTTGTTCTACCATGATAACGTTTTGTTGGGTCATGTTGTCCATTTGGGTGATGGCTTTGTTGACTTGGTGAATACCTGCAATTTGCTGTTGTCCCGCGTGGGCGATCTCGGCAATAATGTCACTGCTTTGTTTTACGGCTTCCATGATGTCCACTAACGTCTTACCTGAAGTGTTTACCCATTGGTCGCCTTCGGCCACTTGTTTTACGGTGTCGTGAATTAAGGCACTGATTTCTCGCGCCGCTGTTGCGCTACGTTGGGCTAAGTAACGTACTTCAGTTGCCACCACACCAAAACCGCGCCCTTGTTCGCCCGCACGGGCGGCTTCAATCGCTGCATTTAACGCTAACAAGTTGGTTTGAAAGGCAATGTCGTCGATAACACTGATAATGTCGGTGATTTGTTGGCTGCTGGATTGGATCCGTTGCATGGCGGTGATCGCCCGATTTAAAACCTGTGTGCCGTCGCGGGCTTTGTCGTAGGCTTGTTGTGCTAATTCGCTGGCGATGCTGGCGTTGTGGGTGTTTTGTTGTACGGTGCGGGTCATTTGTTCCATGCTGGCAGCGGTTTGTTGTAGTGCTTCGCTTTGTTGTAAGGTGCGTTCGTTTAGGCTGGAATTGCCGCGGGCAATGTCGTTTGAGGCTTGACTGACTAATTCTACTGTTTGTTTGATGTCGGCCATGACTCGCGTGAGTTTTTCAATGGTGTCGTTAATGTCTATTTTAAGGTCATTTAATGCCCCAGAATAATTGCCTTCTATTGATTGGCTTAAATTCCCTTTGGCTAATGCAGAAAAAACACGGTTTAAATCTCGAATAATGGCTTGATTATAATTTAGCACTTTATTAACCCCTTCGCTTAGGGTGTAAAAAAAGTGAGAACGGGGATTTAAAGTGATGCGTAAATCGAAATTACCCGACGCAGCCGCTTGCACCACTGCGTCAATTTCTCGTTCAATGGCTAATTCGTCGGTGCGATCTTTAAATTCTGTCACCCAGCCGAGTCGTTCATTTTGTTCATTGACGACGGGCGTAATGTGGGATTCTAAGTTATAATTTTTCCCTTCCATGGTCACTCTTTGGCTGGTTTTTAAAGCCAATAAACGTTGGTGAATCACTTCTGGGTGGGCGTGGAACATGTCTAAACCCGCTCCTAATAAGTGATCTGCGTTGAATTGGGGCAGGTCATTGCGAATGAGTTCTTGTTTTTCTTTAAACAGGTGAATTGCTGCTTGATTGGCGTAAATCACTCGCCCTTGTAAATTGGTGATCATGACTCCTGTGGTGACGTTATTTAATGCCGCATTAATGCGTAACGCTGAATCTATAATGTGATGTTCTCGATCTTGTTGTTCTTTTAAACGCACTTGCATGTCGGCAAAAGCAGACATGAGTTGTGTCATTTCTGGGCTGGATTCTTTGGGAATGGATGTGTCTAAACGACCTTGTGCAATTTCTTGAGAAACTGCAATCGCTCGCTTTAATGGCAACACCACGCTACGGGCTAATCGAGAGCTTAATAAAATAGCCATAATCAAGGTCATCACCGCAATCATGATAATTCCCCATAATAGGCGTTCCATTTCGCTAAATAAATAGGTGTGGGGAATGTTGACGGTCATTGTCCATAAATGACCTTCTAAATCTAATTTAACGCCATAAGTTAAAATGTTTTGTTGTAATAATTGAGAATGGCGATTAAGGTAAAAATGGTCTTTACCCAATACTTTCTGCGTAAAATCAGGTTCTTGATAAGTGGTAATGGATTGGCGATAGCGTGTGTGATTTTTACTGGCAATAACAAGCCCTTCTTCGTCAAATAAGGTGGCGTAAGCATCGGGAAAACCTTTAATATCCATTTGTTCAATTTTTCGTTGCCATTCGCTCAGGGCTATTTCTATGCCTAATGCGCCAAGAAACTCGCCCTTTTCTCCTAAAATAGGGATTAAAGTAAGGTCAAAATGCGCCGAAGGATTAAACCACATTATTTTTTTTGTTTGCGCCAATTGTTGATACAGTGGACGGTAGGATTCAGGTATGTTTGATACTGAAGGCATGGCATCTGTGGCGTTTTTTCGCCAGTAATAATCATTTTTTGTCGCTTGCAGGGATGAGTCTAATAGTAATAAAATCCCTATCTGGCTTTCATGTTGCTGTAAAAAAGAAGGTAGAATAAGCGCAATATTGTCTTGGTTTATTTTCACGTCTTGTGTTTTAATCAATGCGCTGAGAACGGTGCTTAATGTTTTGGCTTCACTGAGTCGAGTTTCTAGGCTTTGTTCAATAAAATGGCTGTAGTGATAAGCGGCTTCTCTGGCAATTTGTTGGGCGTGTTCTAAGGTGGAATGGTAGAGGCGAAAATTAACAAATGAAGTCATTAATGCGACCATTAAGAAAATTAAGGTGGTCACGGCGACCATGAGGCGTTTTTGTAAAGATAAATTCGTATAATAAGTAAATAGTGATTTCATGTTACATCCCTTTGTGAGATACTGATTTGCTGTCGGACTTATGGGTTGTAGGCGTTTTTTGCTTGGTCCCGTTCCTGTCGTCCATGCTCAACTAAACTAAGCTGCCACTTAAAACTAATCTATGGATATTGCTGCGATTCAGTCTCTTGTCAGTCAAGATATGCAAGCCGTTAATCATTTGATTCAACAGCGTTTACAATCTAATGTTGCCTTAATTAACCAACTTAGTCATTATATTATCAGCAGCGGTGGTAAGCGATTACGTCCGATGTTGGTATTGTTGAGTGCGGGCGCGTCTGCTTATCGCCAGCGCGATCATATCATGCTGGCGGCGGTGATTGAGTTTATTCATACGGCTACGTTGCTTCATGATGATGTGGTGGATGCGTCGTCTTTGCGCCGTGGGCAGCAGACGGCAAATAGTATTTGGGGGAATGAGGCGAGTGTGTTGGTCGGGGACTTTCTGTATTCAAGGGCGTTTCAGATGATGGTGGAAGTGCAGCAGATGCGGGTGATGGATATTTTGTCTAACGCGACGAATGTGATTGCTGAGGGAGAGGTGTTGCAGCTTTTGAATTGTCATGAGCCTGATACGACAGAAGAGAGTTATTTGCAGGTGATTCGTTCTAAGACGGCTAAGTTATTTGAGGCGGCCGCGCAGTTGGGGGCGGTGTTGGCGGGGCAGTCCGCGGCGGTGGAAATGGCTTTGGCGAGTTATGGAATGCACTTGGGGACGGCTTTTCAGTTGATTGATGATGTTTTAGATTACAGTGCGACTCCAGAGGAGATGGGGAAAAATGTCGGTGATGATTTGGCGGAGGGAAAGCCGACGTTGCCTTTAATTTATACGTTGCGTCATGCGAGTTCTGGGCATCAGGCGGTGGTGCGTGAGGCGATTGTGCAGGGTGGGCGGGATTGTATTGGTGCGGTGATTGCGGCCATTGAATCTACGGAGGCTATTGATTATACTGCGCAAGCGGCGCGGGTTGAGGCTGAAAAAGCGGTGGCTGCGTTGTCTATTTTGCCAGATTCGCCTTATGTTGAGGCATTGCGTGGTTTGGCGCATTTCTCTATTCACCGCACGTATTAGTTGTGGTGTGTCGGTTTTATTGGCAGTCGGGGTGTAGCTCAGTCTGGTAGAGCATTGTCTTCGGGAGGCAAGGGTCGTAGGTTCAAATCCTATCACCCCGACCAGTTTTCAGTTTGTTCATTTTTCTGTTGTTTTTTCTATGGGTCTATCTGCTGTTGTGGAGATATGGCTCTGTTTTTGTTTTTATTGTTTTACATTTTTCTGCCGTGTACGCGTCTTTTGCAGGAATAATGGGATTTTGAATGACAAATTTGGGTTATTTTGTATTATTTTAGGGTTGGGATAGTTTTTTTTGACTTTTTAGGATGAATATGAAATAATTTTCCCAACTTCGACCTCCGTTTACGCCAAAACAGTAGGAGGTCGAAGTTGAAGCGAGTTATACGGTCTATGAAAAATCAACAAGTTACGTTGTGTTTCAGTGCTACGCTACTTAGTCGTAACGCCGCCAAACCGCATAATTCGGAGGGTTTCAATTTCCCGTTTGGGGTAGAAAGTTGTGGTAACTCGGTAATCTTTGTACCTTTTAAATCAAGTTTCAATTTCCCGTTTGGGGTAGAAAGATTATACTCAATACCCATGGGTGATTCTGCATATTTGTTTCAATTTCCCGTTTGGGGTAGAAAGTTTGGCTTTTTAGGCTTTTCGATAGCTTTAGGCTTTGTTTCAATTTCCCGTTTGGGGTAGAAAGCACGATTTAGGTCGTGATTCATCAAGTGTAACGGTTGTTTCAATTTCCCGTTTGGGGTAGAAAGACTGCGTGCCACATCATAATACTTAATATGGGTTCGGTTTCAATTTCCCGTTTGGGGTAGAAAGAAATAGTATATTTACTATACGCAGATACAATAGTGATGTTTCAATTTCCCGTTTGGGGTAGAAAGACTGATAATTCAGATGGCTCTTCGACAGCGTTGGGCGTTTCAATTTCCCGTTTGGGGTAGAAAGCCTCTTTTATCATTAACTCGATAGCGTCAAAATTCGGTTTCAATTTCCCGTTTGGGGTAGAAAGAGATTTGCGTATGGACTGTTTGAGAAGGGCAGTAGTGGTTTCAATTTCCCGTTTGGGGTAGAAAGAATATAAACCGCTATATCTAGTTAAATAAAAAAGCCAGTTTCAATTTCCCGTTTGGGGTAGAAAGGTAATAACAGATCATTGACAGTTAGTAATACCTCAGTTTCAATTTCCCGTTTGGGGTAGAAAGAAATAAAAAAGCCACTAAATACTGAAATATTAGTGTTTCAATTTCCCGTTTGGGGTAGAAAGATCATTATTAACAACAAGTTGCTTGCTCTTTATCAGGTTTCAATTTCCCGTTTGGGGTAGAAAGAAAGAGCATAATCAATCAATGAATTTGACATTGAGTTTCAATTTCCCGTTTGGGGTAGAAAGTCTTTAGCTCTTGCCGCTGGTGATTCAGATGGCTCCGTTTCAATTTCCCGTTTGGGGTAGAAAGGCTAATAGCAGCTTTGCGTCAGGATGATGATGCCTCATGTTTCAATTTCCCGTTTGGGGTAGAAAGTTTGCAATAGCCGCTGGTGATTCAGATGGCTCCGCGTTTCAATTTCCCGTTTGGGGTAGAAAGAAAGAGCGCATAATCAATCAATGAATTGACATTGATGTTTCAATTTCCCGTTTGGGGTAGAAAGGCCCTTTTTCCAGCAGGAAAACAACTGAATTTAATAAGTTTCAATTTCCCGTTTGGGGTAGAAAGAAAGAGCATAATCAATGAATTGACATTGATTTTAAAGTTTCAATTTCCCGTTTGGGGTAGAAAGATTTGTCATTTATTGATGATAGCAAAGCAGTAAAAGTTTCAATTTCCCGTTTGGGGTAGAAAGTAAATGAGTTAAGACGGGGGGATTGTCTTTTGTTGCGTTTCAATTTCCCGTTTGGGGTAGAAAGAAATTTAGTGACACCAGACTTGCGTATGGCTCGTTTGTTTCAATTTCCCGTTTGGGGTAGAAAGACCTTTTCGACAGCAAGACTAAGTTTACCATTATTAGTTTCAATTTCCCGTTTGGGGTAGAAAGTAAAGATTCAGGCTCAATCTTTCTTTTAGAAATGAGTTTCAATTTCCCGTTTGGGGTAGAAAGGGAAAACTTCAAAAGACTAAACCCAGAAGAAAAGGGTTTCAATTTCCCGTTTGGGGTAGAAAGTTTGAGCATTATTACTTTTGCGCTTATTATTAGAATGTTTCAATTTCCCGTTTGGGGTAGAAAGTAACTCGCTCACGATTGCACCTTTTATTATTTCTGGTTTCAATTTCCCGTTTGGGGTAGAAAGACGATAACTCATATTCTCTTCATTTCATTTTTTCCTTTCCCACTTCCGCAAGAAACTTAGTGAATCGCTAAAATCGTTCAAATTCCTCGCTCTCCTACGTCCTTAACCCGCTTCTCCGCGAACGAGAAAATAACAGATTGTTTTTATTATTAAAATTTAACAAGACAATCCAATCTCGTTTTTCCTTCTTCCCATCTGTAAAAATTAGTTTTGTCCATTGCAGGCTTGTGGTAAATTAGCTGTAAAACTTATGGAAATACTTGTTGTCAAGTATTATTGTAAACAATTTTAATCCAAATTTTTAACGGTGAATTATGCAAGCACAGAATAGTATATTCTCAAAGCCGAGAATTGGTATTATTGCAACTAATCATACGGGATATGTCGCGGCAATATTGACATGTTGGCAAGAGGGTAAAATTGCTGTGCCTTTGCGAAGCCAAACAGACGACTATCGCATTCAAGCTGCCCAAGTCACTGAAATTATTACGCCTCAAACAGGTGAACAATGGATGCAGCCTTCGTTTACGCCAATAATCAGCGACGACATAGCCCTCATTAATTTTACTTCTGGCACAGAAGGGCAGCCTAAGGGTGTGCTACTTACGCATCGTAATCTGGCTGATGTTGTGCAACGCTTAAACCATTTAATGCACGTTGACCACAGCATTAGTGAATACATTGGTGTGCCTGTTTACCATTCTTTTGGTTTAGGACGCTGTCGGGCGGTGGCGAGTGCGGGCGGGAGATTTTTTATTCCCCATCATTTTAATCCCGCTGAAATTGCTCACTTATTGCAAGCCGATGAAATTAATGCCATTTCAGCCGTGCCGAGTCTTTGGCGTATTCTTTTAGCGCACCAAGAAATGATTGGTGATTTGGGCAAAAAAGTGAAATGGATAGAAATTGGTAGCCAATACATGAGCTTGCAAGAAAAACAAGCCATGCAGCAATTATTTCCCCACGCCAAAATAATACAGCACTACGGACTTACTGAAGCTTCTCGCAGTACATTATTAGAAATACATAAAGAACAAGGGGAATTATTAGATTCTGTTGGAACTGCGATGGGCGATGTTGAAATAACGCTCACTCCAGAGCATCGAATTGCGATTCGTGGCCCTCATGTTGCGGCGAATTATCTGATTGACGGTCAAGAAAAAGCACTAAAAGATTCAGAGGGTTGGTTAATTACCAGTGACATGGGCGACATCAAATCTGGCTATTTATATTATAAAGGTCGGGCAGATGATGTGATTAATTGTGGGGGAATTAAAGTTTCACCAGAATTATTAGAAACGCAAGTTTACGCGGCGTTATCCTGTCAAGAAGGTTTAGCCGTTTGTCGTACCTCAGATGCCTTGTACGGAGATGGCTTTTTAATTGCCCTAACGCCTGCTTGTACTGCAAACGAAACAGAAGTATACAATGTCGTTTTAGAAAAACTACAACAAATGAACATTAACGCCACAAGCGCAATACATATTATTCATTTGGATCAGCTACCTAAAACCGACAGCGGCAAAGTACAACGGCGGGCAATCACTGCGCAATACACTCCTGAAGCGCAAACGCAAACATCACCCTCGCTTCAAGGTAAAACAGCGATACAAACTATTTTTTGTAACGTATTGAAATTAAAACAATTAAAGCCAGAAGACAGTTTTGTTTCTTTGGGTGGCGACTCTTTGTCTTACGTACAACTGTCTATGCTAGTAGAGCGAGAATTGGGTTATTTGCCGCCGAATTGGGAGCGGGTATCGCTGGCGGAATTGGACAAATTAGTGCCAGAAAAATCCCCAGTTTGTCGTATTGAAAGCAGTGTGTTATTGCGGGCTTTGGCGATTGTTTCAGTGGTTTTTAATCATGCGGGCTTTTCTTTTGGTTTTTCTCTCAGCGGTGGGGCGATGCTATTGTTTTTGGTGGCGGGTTTAAATTTCTCTCGCTTTCAATGGCCGCAATTATTGCAGGGCAAGTTATTAAGTCCAATCATTTCGTTATTACAAAATTTAGTTGTTCCCTATTTAATTGTTGCATTGATTTATCAAACGCATAAAGGTTATTACGATCCTGCGGTTTTGTTATTATATGGGAACTTATTGGGAACGGATACGCAATATGTTATTTTTCCTGCTTGGTTTATTCAATTATTGGTGCAATGTATCGTTATTTTTACTGTAATTTTAGCGATACCGCAGGTAAGAAATTGGGCGAAATATTCACCTTGGCATTTTGGTTTAATTTTATTAGCCATAGCGATTGTTTTGCGTTTAACCGTGCCTGACGTGTGGGACACAAATTATCTGTACAATCGCGTGCCGCACATGTTTATGTGGTTATTAATTTTGGGTTGGGTTTTATTCTTTAGTCACACCACACAGCAAAAAATCGTGTTAAGTTTAATTTTTATTATTATTTTTGCGGTGGAATTAAATTTACAACTTTCCCAATTGATTTGGATTGTGGGCGGCGGGTTAATCTTATTGTGGTTGCCTTATGTACCGATGTGGCGGGCAGTAAAAAATATTATGCAGCATTTAAGTGCTTCGGCTTATTATATTTATTTAACACACATGATTTTTATCCATATCTTGTATAAAGATTTGGGTATTAGTTCGCCCTTATTAAATTTAATAGTGTCTGTTATGGGGGGGATGTTCATTTGGTTAAGCGTGCAATTTATGTTGCAACGTTTATTTGGTTATTGGCAGGGGGAGAAAAACTTGTAATTAGCGATAATTACCGAATTGGTCTCGCCCCCAACTCTTGTGGGGACGAGAACCGAGAACATCACCGTGTCTGCGGCGCGACCTGTCGCATTAAGCCGCAGCACTTACCCACTTCTCAAAACCTTTCGTATCCCGTTTCTGACCGTCGGCATAGCCCGCTTCGTAGGCTTCGGTTAAACGTTGTTCTTCGCGCATGGGATTCTCTAAATATCCACCCATCCAGCCTAATCTGTATTCACGATCTACGTTCATCTTTTCCATCGTGCTGATCGTTTCGTAATAAGTTTTGTCCATGACAACTGCTCCTTAGGTGTAGTATTGTAACGCGCTGGCAAAAATCGTACTGTAAACAGCACTGTTTAATATAAGCACTTCATTATATAACGTTATAGTCAAAAATGGCAACCTTGAGTTTTCACGCTGACTGCGTCACCCGTCGCCAAAAACTAGAACTAAAACCACTGTCCCGATAGCGCGCCAACACCTCCCACTGCGGATAACAACGACGAAAATAACGCCCCGACCAACGCGCATCCTTCGCAGGATAAATCACGCCACCACTGTCTATCACCATTTCATCTAAACGATCCAATAAAGCAAACGTTTTTGCACCATGAATGGGAAAATCTAACGCCAAGGTAAATCCCGCCCTAGGAAAAGACAATAACCCCGGTGAAACCACCTCGCCAAAAGTCTTTAATACCGCTAAAAAAGAACCTTGTCCCGTTTGCGCAATATAATTCATAATGGCGCGCAATTGTTTCTGCTCACTCATGGGCAGAACAAATTGATATTGTAAAAATCCTGTTTTGCCATATAAACGATTCCAATTTAAAATGGCATCTAAGGGATAAAAAAACGGCACATAATCCGATAAACCTGCCGATTTTACGCCGCGTTGTTTATGATAATAAAGACTATTAAAAGCCTGAACTGACCAACGATTTAAAACCCAATTCGGCAACTCAATGGGCATATTGAATTGTCGAGAGGTGGCGCGCCATTTTTTGGGTTTATTTTCTTCTGTCACATGATTACCGCGCATAAACAAGCCACGTCCTAATTTATCCCCAGTCGCGCTACAATCTACCCATGACATGGTGTATTCATATTCACTATCAGACTGTTGCGACAAGTCAAAAAATTCATCGGCATTAGAAAAGGGAATAATTTCCGTGTACATTGCCCGATGCACAATCGGGCGTAAACGAATTTCTGCCCACGTGATCAAGCCCGTCAATCCCAAACCACCAATTGTAGCGCGGAATAATTCCGGGTGACTGTCAGGCGAGCATAACAGCCGTTTACCATTCGACCGCAACAATTCAAATTGCGTCACATGACAGCCGAATGTGCCAGCGCGATGATGATTTTTGCCATGTACATCATTGGCAATCGCGCCCCCGACGGTCACAAATTGCGTCCCCGGAGAAGTCGGCAGAAACCACCCCCGCGGCACAATGTCATCAAGAATTTGCGCCAAGGTCACGCCCGCTTCACAGCGCAGTAAACCTTGTTGTTCATCAAAATGTTGCAAGCGATTCAAGCCCGACGTATCCAGCAAAATGCCGCCGTCATTCAAACACACATCGCCATAACTCCGTCCCAAACCCCGCGCCAATAGCGGTAATTCGCTGTGCGGTAATTCCTCGCTGATCCACGTCAGCGGATGCACGTAAGCCCCCGCCTGTGGAAAACCGCCCCAAGAGCGGTATGTGCTTGTCCAGTGCATCGTTATTCCTCTCATAACTACCCAAATAGAAATAATCTGGGATATTAGCATTTCTACCGCTCCCCTTGCTAGGCAAAGGTATTTACACAAGTCTATTCTGGTACTAATTTTATCTCGTTCCCACATGCCATGTGGGAACGCCGTCACGACGTGCCACGTCGAGTATAAACAAGGATAGATACAGAATCGTGTTTAATTCCTGGCGCGACGCGTCTGGACTGCATTCCCACATGGCATGTGAGAACGAGGAAACGAGAAAACAGCATGATGGCGTTTACTAGGAAAAACAGATTGATATACCAAAATTAAGTCATTCATAAAATTTTTTCTGTCAGAATCAGAATTTACAGAATTTCATGATTTTCAGAATTAAAGAATAAAAAATCTGTTTAAAATAAGCGACTTGCAAGAATAAATTTTGAAAATTCTTGTGTCTGTAAATTCTGATTCTGACAAAATAAGAATTCTACGAACCCTATCTTTTTGGTATATACCAATTTTTTCAGAGTCGTATAATAATACTTTTTAAATAGGAGAGAATAATGAACAAGAGATATGAAGATTTAGAAGAGTTAATGTCAACAGGTGAAGCGAGAGAAGTGAAGCGAGCGATGGCAGTAAGAATGTCTTTGCTTGGTTTTGTGCGTGCGGAAGCGGCTTTAGCGTGTTGTGTCAGTGTGCAATTTGTGGATAAATGGAAAGCCATTTATTTAGCGTCAGGGGTGGAAGGATTAAAGTTAGCGTATAAAGGCTCGCCAGGGTATTTAAAGCCGCGTGAACGAGAAGATGTGATTAATTGGATACAAGAAAAGAAGACAATAACAATAGAGGAACTAAAGAGATACTTAAAAGAGGAGTATGATGTTTTCTATTCTTCAAATACTTCTTATACTAAATTATTAGAAGAAGCGAATTTAAGTTATAAGAAGACACACAAAGAGAATTCGGCAAAAGATGAGGTAAAAGTAGAAGCTAAAAAAAAAGAGATTAAGGATTTAATAGATAAGGAGCGTGAACAGATAGAAAGTGGAGAGGTAATGTACTGGATGCAAGACGAAAGCCATCAGTTGTGGGGAGATATTTGTGGTTATGTTTGGTCGAAAAAAGGAGAAAGAACGTCAATAAAGATGAGTAATTATCGCACTTCTCAAACGTGGTATGGAGCGGTGAATATTTATACGGGAGAATTTATTTTAGATAGGGCAAAGAAAGCTGATACAAAATATACGATAGACTTTATTAACTGGCTCATTTACAGATATAAAGAAGCCCGTCATGTGATTATTTGGGATGGTGCAAGTTATCATCGTTCTGAAGGTTTAAGAACTTATTTAGAGAAATTAAATGGGGGACTTCCAGAATCAGAATGGAAAGTTCGTTTATTAAGATTTGCGCCCAATGCCCCAGAGCAAAATCCAGTCGAGGATATTTGGCTTCAAGGTAAGAATTGGGTCAGAAAGAATTTTCATCGTCTATCAAGCTTTAAAGAAGTCACTAGTATGTTTGAGACCTTTTTGTCAGGTAAAGTGTTTAAGTTTAATAAAATTAAACAGTATCTTATACCTAATATCTAGCTAGATATTAAAACTTAATTTGTTTTTATATCTCACATAATTTTGGTATATTTGAGCAGGCAAAAAAATCTTTAGAAATATCATTAGACTTGTGGTATCAAAAAAATCCAGTATCAACCGATTCCAAAAAGGAGTATCAAAATGAATTTCAATCTGACAAATAAAAACACAACCAGACAATGGAGAGCCTTAATCGCTCTGGATGCAAAGCAGTTTGATATACTGCTGGAAGTTTTTAAAGAATCTTATCTCGTTTTGCAAGGTGCAACTCTGAAATCAAGATTGATGAATGATAAAGCCACTTACTGCATTAATAGCGAGAGAGAATTATTGTTATTTACGCTAACCAGTTTAAAGCAAAGTTTAACTTATGATGCTTTAGGTGTGATGGCAGGTATGGATGGTTCTCACGCCAAGAAAACGCAGAGATTAGGCTTGCGTATTTTAACTCATGCCTTGTGTGTTTTAAAGCATATGCCTGCCAGAGACATAGACAATATCGATGATTTTAAAGCCTATTTTTCCGATATAGAGGAGTTGATTATTGATGTGACAGAGCAAGATATACAACGTCCATCGGATAAAGAAATCCAAAAGGAATTTTATTCGGGTAAAAAAAAACTCACACAGTAAAGATGTTAGTGATTGTTAATGAACTTAAAGAAATTTTGTATATAAGCCATCCTGTAAATGGTAAATGCCATGATTTTAACGTGTTAAAGAAAATGCTTTCTCCAGATAAAAAATATTTTATTGAGTCTAATATTTTAGTTGATTTAGATTTTTTAGGTATGGATAAACAATATGATTGTAAATCGGTGTGTTTTCCTCACAAGAAATCCAAAAATAAGCCGCTTACTCGAGAACAAAAAGAGGAGAATAGAATTCTATCTTCAAAGCGTATTGTTGTGGAAAATGCAATTTGCGGAGTAAAGGTATTTAGAATTTTATCAGACCGATTGAGAATCCACTGCCTTGATTTTTATGATAAAATTTTGTCCTGCTGTGCAGGACTACATAACTTCCGATTAAACACAACTACTTGATTTTAATTGAGACCACAACTCTATTTAAATTCCTTGATGAAATGGGATTAATTGATAGTGATGTCGCTGAATATGATCATTACAGTACAGAATTTGGCTCAAATTTGGATAGTTTTATTGATGTTGCTCTTTCTGTTGATACTGCCCTTTTTCTCGACACTCAATCTATTTCAAATACAGATGATTTTACCCCAGACAATTAGGAGTTAATAAATAATGAGCAACGGCAATGCAGATGTGTCTATTTCTCCCGAAGATGTTGATGTATTAAAAAAACTTGGAAAACTTTTTCAAGAAAAAAGCATAGAGAAATCACCAGAGAGATATGAAGACGATCTGGAAAGAAAGTTTAATCTCTTTATGGAAGAAACACCTGAGTTTAAAAAGGGTGATATTGTACGCTGGAAAAAGGGACTGAAGAACAAAAAATATCCCAAAGAAGATCAATTGTGTAAAGTGGTCGAAGTGTTGAAAGAACCGATTATAGAGGAAAGTAGAGACTCAGGCAGTCCTTATTACAGAGAGCCTCTTGATTTGATTTTAGCACTATTGGACAGTGAATCTGGTTTACTTGTTTTTCACTATGATAAGCGACGATTCGAGTTAGTTCGTCGTGCAAATGATAAAAGCTAAATCGAGATAAATTAGAAATAGATAACGCCCCAAATTCGGGGCGTTATTTGTTTGAGAAAAATGGTAGAGAAAAACTAATATACTGCATTTTTAATCAACCAAAAAAAAGGGATAACACAACCAACATGTTATCCCTTCCAAAAACAGAAACTTTAAACCGAATAATTACGCCGCTTTAATAGGAATATATTTTTCCTTATTCGCCACGACATCTTGGGCGACTTTAAAGTAGGCTTCTAATTCGTGGAAATTCAAATAACGGTAAATATTATCGGCCAAAGGCGCGATCATTTCTACGTTTTCTAAATATTCCGCGACCGTCGGCAATTTACCCAATTTAGCAGCCACCGCCGCTAATTCGGCTGAGGACAAGTACACATTCGCGCCTTTACCCAAACGATTGGGGAAATTACGGGTTGATGTCGAAACCACCGTCGCATTGTCCGCTACTCGCGCTTGGTTGCCCATGCACAAAGAACAACCCGGCATCTCCATCCGCGCTCCCGCTTTACCGAAAATCGAATAAACCCCTTCTTCCGTCAATTGGTATTGATCCATCTTCGTTGGCGGAGAAATCCACAAACGCACTGGCACTTGACCACTTAACTTTTCCAGTACCTTACTGGCAGCGCGATAATGACCAATATTCGTCATGCAAGAACCAATAAAGACTTCATCAATCTTAGTATTCGCCACTTCAGATAAAGGCTTCACATCGTCGGGATCATTAGGACACGCCAATAATGGCTCTTTAATCTCGTTCAAATCGATTTCGATCACTTCGGCATAATCCGCATCGGCATCCGGTTGCAACAATTGCGGATCGGCTAACCAGGCTTCCATCGCTTCAATACGACGTTGCATGGTGCGCGCATCGCCATAACCATTGGCAATCATCCAACGCAATAAAGTGACATTCGATTTTAAATATTCAATAATCGGTTCTTTACTCAAATGCACCGTACAACCATTGGCAGAACGCTCTGCGGAAGCATCGGCCAATTCAAAAGCTTGTTCCACTTTCAAATTAGGCAGCCCTTCAATTTCTAATACGCGGCCAGAAAATACATTTTTCTTGCCTTCTTTAGCCACGGTTAATAAGCCTTTTTGAATGGCCGCATAAGGAATGGCATTAACTAAATCGCGTAAAGTAATGCCGGGTTGCATTTCGCCTTTAAAACGAACTAAAACCGATTCAGGCATATCCAAAGGCATAACCCCCAAGGCCGCCGCAAACGCGACTAAACCCGATCCCGCTGGAAAGCTGATCCCAATGGGGAAACGAGTATGCGAATCACCACCAGTACCCACCGTATCAGGCAGAATCATGCGATTTAACCATGAGTGAATAATGCCGTCGCCCGGACGCAAAGACACCCCGCCGCGATTTTGGATAAATTCGGGCAAAGAATGTTGTAGTTTAATATCAACGGGTTTGGGATACGCTGCAGTATGACAGAAACTTTGCATAACCAAATCGGCCGAAAAACCTAAACAAGCCAATTCTTTCAATTCATCACGAGTCATTGCGCCGGTGGTGTCTTGAGAACCGACCGTTGCCATTTTTGGCTCGCAATAGGTGCCGGGACGAACGCCGGGTAAACCGCAGGCTTTACCGACCATTTTTTGCGCCAGCGTATAACCTTTGCCCGTGTCGGCGGGTTGTTCGGGTTGAATAAATAAATTTAAAGCGGGTAAACCGAGTGTTGCCCGTGCATTCGTGGTTAAACCGCGGCCGATAATCAAAGGAATACGACCACCAGCACGCACTTCATCCGGTAACGTCACTGGACGCACTGTAAATTCGCTGATCACGTCGCCTTTTTCGTTATAAATTTTGCCTTCGTAGGGCTTAATGGTGATCACATCGCCCATTTCTAAGCGAGTCACATCGCATTCGATAGGCATTGCGCCGGCATCTTCAGCGGTATTAAAGAAAATCGGGGCGATTTTGCCACCCAACACCACACCGCCTTGGCGTTTATTGGGTACAAAAGGAATATCATTTCCCATGTGCCACATGACAGAATTCATTGCCGATTTACGCGATGACCCTGTGCCAACCACGTCGCCGACATAAGCTAAAGGCAGACCTTTGGCTTTTAAGGATTCAATTTTTTCTAAGGCATTGTCCATGCGACTGATTAACATCGCTTTGGCGTGCAAAGGAATATCAGGACGACTCCAGGCTTCGGAAGCGGGCGACAAATCATCCGTATTGGTTTCGCCGGGAACTTTGAACACCACCACTTGAATGGCCTCAGCCAAAACAGGTTTACTGGTAAACCATTCCGCGGCTGCCCAAAATTCGATTACGGTTTTTGCGTGGGGATTGCCGGCTTTAAACTTCTCTACCACATCATGATAAGCATCAAACATTAACAAAGTGTGGGATAAGGCTTTAACGGCAATCGGAGCTAATTCTTTATCGTCTAACAGCGTGATCAAAGGCTGAATATTGTAACCACCCAACATCGTGCCGAGTAGTTCAGCCGCACGTTGTTTGCTGATCAGGGGCGTGTTGGCTTGTCCTTGCGTGATGGCGGCCAAAAATCCTGCTTTCACATAGGAAGCCTGATCCACCCCCGGCGGAACACGATGTGTCAACAGATCGACCAGCGTTTGTTCTTCGCCAGCGGGGGGATTTTTTAATAATTCAACCAATTGCGCGACTTGTTCAGCATTCAAGGGCAGTGGGGGGAGTCCTTCACTGGCACGCTCTGCGACATGTTTTCTATAGGCTTCTAACACGGTGTTTCATCCTCTGGTCTTGTGACAAAAGTGCATCTAAAACGTTCCATTATACGCCGTTGCGAACGTTTGCGGTATGGAAATTTTACGGACGCTAATGATAACAATAAATTTACCTTATTTGTATAGCCTCATCTTTTTTAACCTATTTTTACCGCGTTAGAAAAATACACAAGGGCATGTCAGAATTGTACTATTCGACATGCCCTTGTTATCAATCACGAGAAAAACGAACGATAATTAACGATAAGCCTTGCGTTTTTTCTCCATTAATTCATCTAAAATCGGTTGGAAAATCACTTGCATCGCAAAACCCATGCGTCCCCCCGGCACCACTAACGTATTAGGACGCGACATGAAAGAACCGTGAATCATTGACAATAAATAAGTGTAATCCTGATCGCGGTATTTATTAAAACGAATGACCACTAAACTTTCATCGGCTGTGGGAATATCACGAGCGATAAAAGGATTAGACGTATCTACCAATGGCACGCGTTGGAATGTGATATGCGTATGGGAAAATTGCGGCACAATGTAGTTGATATAATCAGGCATACGACGCAAAATAGTATGTGTGACCGCTTCAGCCGAATAACCACGCTCCGCACAATCACGGCTAATCTTTTGAATCCACTCTAAATTAATAATCGGCACCACCCCAATTAACAAATCCACCCATTGTGCCACATCTACCTTATCCGTAATAATACCACCATGCAAACCTTCGTAAAACAATAAATCGGTATTTTCAGGCAGCGGCTCCCACGGGGTAAACGTGCCGGGTTGTTGTCCGAATGGCGCGGCTTCAACCTCGTTGTGCAAATAATAACGCTTCATTCCCGTACCAGTTTTGGCGTAAGTACGGAATAATTCTTCTAATTTATCAAACAAATTCGCATCAGCTCCGAAATGGCTCATATTGCGCCCTTCTTGCTCGGCGATTTTGATGGCTTGTTTCATTTCTTGACGATCAAGGCTATGAAAACTATCGCCTTCTACGACAGCGGCCTTGATTTTTTTACGACGAAACATGTCTTCAAAGGCTTTTTTCACAGTGGTTGTTCCCGCACCGGAAGAGCCTGTAACAGAAATAATTGGATGTTCAACTGACATGATAACCCCCCTCAAGTAAAGCAAAATAATGAATAAATAACCCTATTTAAACTTAACCAGCAATAAGTTAAATGTATGGTGGCATGTCTAAAGCCATTTTTTCTTAAAATTTTTGATTTTAGGATAGACACGGTCTGTGCTTGCGGATGTGCAAATGGAGACTGGGTGACGAGTCAGCAGCGGGTGATTGAGCTGACATTATTTTATTATTAACGGCTTATATTCAAAAGGTCAATAGGGGATTTTTGTAAAAAAGTGTGTTTTTTTGCAAAAACCCTTGCAGTATCAAGTATATTCAAATTGACATAATTTTTTATAATTTTTGGCATATAAATAATTTATCGTTTATGATTTGCTGATTGTTTACAGTGGCTTGGGATAGGATTGTTTTGATCCAGAGAAGGGGGCAACATGATAGACTGATCACCATTATTATTTCTTATTCACCATTTGTTTTGAGGAGTCACCATGTTGCGTTATTGGCTGTTGTTATTGTGTTTTTTACCTGTTGCTGCGGGTGCGGAAGATAACCGTGAAGCATTGTGTCGTGATGCGATCACCCAAGCGGAGATTACCGAGTGTAGTCTTGCGAATTATAAAGTGGCGGATAAGGCGTTAAATGACGCTTATAAAATTATTCGCCCCACATTAACTAAAATTCAACGTGATTCATTACGGGGAGTGCAATTGGCTTGGATTAAATTCCGTGATAGCCACTGCGATCATTATGCGTTAGACGCAAAGGGTGGTTCTATTTACGATGCAATAAGAAATGATTGTTTAACTGAAATCACTTGGCAGCGCACCGAAACTTTAAAGCGTCAATATGCCACGCTTTTTACAGGAAATGCTACGCCTGAAATGGCTTTTCCTCCAGCCGATTACAACACACCCTTTTTACAACCCGCTCAACCCGCCGAATTAGTGAATGCAGAAGATTTAATTGGCAAGTGGAAAAACTTAACTGAAGGCTACCAATTACAACTGAATTTCAGCCGCAATAATGGACAAACTCAATTTAGTTCTTGGCTTAATGATGCGCCTTTTGAAGCGGGAATTTGGCAATTGCAAGATGAACAATTATTAATCACCACCAGCACAGGCGAAGTGTTGCATTTATACACCACGATTAGCCTGCAAAATGATCTGCTTATTTTATATGAAGCGGATGGCACAAGCGAACGTTATCAACGGATTCCATAACGCTATCCTTTGATTTTGCATGATTAAATTTTTACTGTTACTGCTATTGTGGCTAAGTTTTGCACCGGCTTGGGCGATAGAAACTTTAGAACTTCGTTTCGCCCAAGTCAGTGGAGAAGATTGGCGGGTGGAGCAATTGGCATTAGAACTGGATATTCGCGCTCCAGATAGCCATCGTTTTGGCTTAGAATTAAGCATAAAACGCTTAGAATTAAGTGTATTAAAACAACCGTTATTGGATATAACTTTACGTTGTAATAAAATTGAACAACGCCAAGCTCAAGTGACCTGTCAACAAGGGACATTAAAAATAAATCATGCTATTTTTGCTAAAAAACCAATGGCGATCACATTTAGTTATCATCTAATCACCAAAGCGATACAATTGACTATTCCCCAATTGCCTTTTTCGGGTGGTTTATTAAAAGTTCATTTTGCTTATACGCCAGAACAATGGACAGTTGAATTAGATGCAAAAAAAATAGCGTTATCTCAATTACAACAACAATTAAATAAACTGTTTGATGTGACTTTAGCTGATTATGCGATAACGCAAGGAGAAATGGCGTTAAATTTAACCGCACAACAGAAAAAAGATCGGCTTCAATTAAACTTTTCAGGAGATATTCATAAAGCACATTTTAGTAATGAACAAGGCAATCATTTAGGAGAAAATGTTAATTTAGCGTTTAATAGCCGCTTGATTAAAACGGATCAGCAATGGCAAGGTGATGTGGAATTGAATCAACAAGGCGGAGAATTATTTATTGAGCCGCTTTATATGGCAACAGAATCAAGAAAGTTACAAGGAAAATTTAAATTTATTTTTAATAAAAATCGCTTAGAATTGAAAAATATACAATTAATCCATCCCGAAGTATTATGGCTTAATGCGGAAATGGTACTAAAATTGGGACAGGGAATAGAAATTGAACAGATGCAAGGCAATCTTAATCTGCCTAATTTAGCGTGGTTTCATCAGGCTTATTTGCAAAATTGGTTAGAAAGTTTAGGGTTTCAATCTTTAATGTTGATGGGCAGTTTAAATCTATTATTTTCTAAAAAAGAAACGGTCGATTTACGATTAAGCATAGCCAATGTGAGTATAGAAAATGCAGAAAAAACTTATGGTTTAGACGATTTAAATGGACAGCTTTATTGGCAATCCGATCCGATTGCAACGGTTTTACCCAGCCAATTGTATTGGCGTTCTGCTTATTTTTTTAATAATGTGACATTAGGCAATAGCGAAATTAACTTTAAACTTAATCAGCATGAATTAGCCTTATTACGGCCGTGGTATATTCCAATTTTAGATGGTGCGGTGCAAATTAATGAATTGCATTTGCGTCATTTGGATAATTTAGAACAATTAGAATGGCAATTAAGTTCAAAAATTTGGCCAATTTCTATGCAAGCATTTAGCACGGCATTAGGGGGGCCACCATTAAAAGGACAATTTTCAGGACATATTCCCGCGATTTATTATCAAGATAAACAAATTGAAATCGGTGGAGAATTAAGTATTGCTGTTTTTGATGGTAAAATTGATATTCAATCTATGCGTTTAATTGAACCATTTAGCAAAACGCCGCAATTATTCGCACATGTGGCATTAGAGCGTATTAATTTAGGCACATTAACGGGAGTATTTGAACAATTTGGCGCAGTGGAAGGAGAGGTTTCTGGCTACGTTAAAGATTTGCATTTAGTCAATTGGCAGCCTATCACTTTTGATGCTTTTATTAGCACTTCGGAAAATAGCAAAGTGCCACGCCGAATTAATCAAAAAGCAGTCAATAATTTATCCAGTTTAGGCGGTGGTGGCACGGTCAATGCGATTTCTAGGGGCGTTCTCAATTTATTTGATAATTTTTCTTATGAACGCTTAGGCTTGGGCTGTCGTTTGCGTAGTGGCATTTGTGAAATGCGCGGCGTGGCAGCGGCTAATAATGGCTATTACATTGTAAAAGGGGGCGGTTTGCCCAGCATTAATTTAATTGGTTATAATCAACAAGTCGATTGGAAAGTGTTATTAGAACGTTTAAAGCGAATTAATCACATTAAAGATATTCGCACTCCTGTGATTGAGTAATTTTTTTTAAGAGGATTTATGATGCGTTATTTGCCTTCTTTTTTGCTTATTTGGGCGAGTTTTTTCATCACTGCTTGCGTGACGATTAACGTCTATTTTCCTGCCGCCGCCGCAGAGAAAGCGGCTGATCAAATTATCGATAAAGTATGGGGAACAGATTCCCCCGCAGATAAAATGCCTGATTCTACTTTTTTAACGCCTGAAAAATCGGATTTATCTCCTGCTTATTTTTCAGTTTTATTTCATTTCTTTCTTCAAGAAGCGCAGGCTTCAGCCAATATCGACATTTCCAGTCCTGCCATTCAAGTGATTCAAAGTCGAATGAGCGAGCGTCATAGAAATTTAGAACAATTTTATGACAATGGTGCCATTGGTTTGACAGCGGACGGCTTCATTACGGTGCGCGATTCCAAAGTGGTTGCACTAAAAGATCGCAATAATGTCAACCGCTGGGTGAATGAAGAAAACCAAGATCGCACTGATTTATATCGAGAAATTGCCCGCGCTAATGGTCATCCTGAATGGGAACAAGAAATTCGCAATGTTTTTGCTGCCCGTTGGATTGAACGCGCTAAAAAAGGCTGGTGGTATCAAGACAATAGCGGTCAATGGCGACAAAAATAAGTCGTTTTGCACCATTATGGCATAAAACACGCTGGAGTTTATTTGGGATAAATTTCAGCGTTTTTTCTCATTTACCCCTCGTTATTTTCTACTTTTTACATTAACCCGCTATTGGGGATTATATTGTGTATATTTTATTGGTTGAAGAAAGTGCGCAAGATTATTTAAAATTGCGTCAATCCTTAGATGCAGAATCCAGTGATATATTAACTTTGGATTGGGCACCGAATTATGATAAAGCCAGCCAAATGCTGCAAAAAAATAATTATGATTTATTACTGATTGCTTATTACGATACATTAAGCACTTTGCCTTTTACTGCGACATTAAAAAATCTTAAATCCACCCCCCTCATTTTTTTAACGCTATCAGGGCAGGTTTTTAAAAATAATTATTTCAATGACTTGCATTTTGAATTATTAGATAAAGAGAAGTTTTCTTGGAAACAAATTTTACCCAGTTATGAGCGATTAAAAAGTTTATTATCTTGTCATGCTGAAACGCAACAATTTCGTTTAATTTTCGATCATGCTTTTACTTTTATGGCTCTTTTAGACCGTGATGGTTATTTAAAAGAGGTCAATCAAGCAGCGCGTCAATTTCTCGATATTCGCAGCGACATTAAAGAATTAATTTTATGGGAAACGCCGCTGGCTTTACGTCGCCCCCAAACGCAAGCCCAATTGCGCAGTATGTTTGAAACGGCGCAAAAAAATCGTTTTGTGCGCTATGAAATTAACATCGACAATCCTCCTGAAGAGTCTGTAACCATTGATGTCACCATGACTCCAATTTGCTTATCGGATGAGCGTGTTAATTGGATATTAATTGAAGGGCGAGATTTAACCGAACATAAATTAATTGAACAACAATTATTACATGCTAATTTAAACGATCCTTTAACGGGATTACCGAATCGACAATTATTTATTGAGTATTTAGAAAAAGCCATTCAACGCGCCCATTCTCGTTCTAATTATCACGTGGCAGTTTTATTTTTAGATTTGGATCGTTTTCGGGTGATTAATGAAAGTTTAGGGCATGACATGGGCGATTGGGTGTTAATGGAAACGGCGCATCGTTTGCAAAATTGTTTGCCTGAAAATGCGTTATTAGCGCGTTCGGGTGGCGACGAATTTATGATTTTATTAGAAGGAATAGAAAGTTTAGAAACAGCCAGCCGTTTAGCCAATTTTATTAATCAAGAATTAAGCCGCACATTTGTTTTAGACGGTTATGAATTAATTGCCTCGGCCAGCATTGGCATTGCTTACGACTCAAAGACGGGAGAAAGTGCCGACTTATTGCGCGATGCCGACACCGCCATGTTTCACGCCAAACGCATGGGTAAATCTTGCTATGCAATTTTTAATAAAACCATGCACACTGAAGCCATGTCCCGCTTACAAATTGAAACGGATATTCATCGCGCTTTAGAACAACAAGATTTTGTGTTATTTTATCAACCGCAAATCGAATTGCAAACCGAGCAGTTAGTGGGAGTGGAGGCTTTAATTCGCTTTCGACATCCGCAAAATGGTTTAATTCTGCCTTTTGAGTTTCTTAATGTACTAGAAGACACAGGTTTAATTGTTAAATTAGGCGAATGGATTGTACAAACCGCCTGCCAACAATTAAAACATTGGCAACATGCCGATTTATATTTAAATAGCGTTGCTATTAATTTATCGCCGCATCAATTTCGTAATAGTAATTTAATTCGTTCAATTGTTGATGCGGTTAAAATGGCTAATGTCTCTCCAGAGAATTTGGCTTTAGAAATTACGGAAAGTTTGTTATTAGAAGATGTGCAATCAACGGTAAAAACATTGGGTATTTTTAAAGATATTGGTTTTAAAGTGACGATTGATGATTTTGGCACAGGTTATTCTTGTTTAAATTATTTAAAACGCTTTCCTGTGGATGCCATTAAAATTGATCATTCCTTCATTAAAGGCATTGTAACAACGGCAGAAGATGCCGCCATTACTGTGGCGACTATTGATATGGCGCATGCTTTGGGTTTAACGGTCATTGCGGAGGGCGTTGAGAAAGATGAGCAGCGCGATTTTCTCATTGATCACGGCTGTGATTTTGTACAGGGTTATTTTTACGCACCACCTTTGGAGGCAGAAACATTATTGGAATGGGGCAAACAATATATTCGTATGATGCAAGGCAAAACTAGATTATAGCCATTATTTTAATTTTATTCCTACTCCCACTTATAATATAGGCAGGATTTCTTTTATGACCACACGAATTTATTGGCTGTTATTCAGCTTGATATTTATCTGTTTTAATTCGTTGGCACACGCCAATACTTTAGGACAACAACGCGCTTTATTTGTGCAAGCACAACAGGCTTTAGATAAAAAAGATATTCATTCTTTTTTAAATCTGAGCGAGCAATTGACGAATTATCCCCTTTATTTTTATTTGCAATATCGTTATTTAGAACCGCAAGTTGAAACGTTAAGCAATACTGAATTGCTTGGCTTTTTAACGCCTTATGGCGATACGGGACATGGTGATTTATTGCGTCGTAAGTGGTTGTATGTATTGGCAAAACGTAATGATTGGCCAACTTTTGTTACGGCAATGCACGGACATACTTTAGACGATGATTTAGTGACATTGCGTTGTCATTATTTAACGGCGCGTCTTAATGTCGGGCAGAATATTGATAATTTAAAAGATGAGGCGATGTCGTTATGGTTGGTCGGTAAATCGCAGCCTGCGGCCTGTGATCCTGCGTTTAATGCGTTGAGTCAACAGGGTTTTATTAGCGATGATTTAATTTGGCAACGCATTCATTTGGCCATGGCGAATGGAGAGGTGACTTTTGCCACTCGTTTGGGCGATCAATTCCGCGATTCTCACCAAGCGCAATGGATTCCTTTATGGCAATCTATGCACCGCAATGCAGCCACGACATTAAGTCAATTTAATGCCAGCGATCACCCGATGGCACGCGATATTATTGTGCATGGCATTGGTTTAATTGCTAAAAATAATTACAGCGAAGCCAATCGCCATTGGCAAACTTTGCGGTCTCGTTATGCTTTTGATGTGGCGCAATTGGGCGCGATAAAAACCGCATTAGCCCTCGCCGCACAGCAACAAAAACATCCTGATGCTTATGCGTTAATTACGGCTTTATTTGAAGATGAATTAACGCCACGATTGCATGAATTTCGTTTTCATTCTGCATTAAGACAATTAGATTGGGCAGCCATTGCTGATTTGGTGATGGAATTATCTGAAGATGAAAAAAGTGATTATCAATGGCGTTATTGGTATGCGCGGGCTTTAATGCAAACAGGTAAGAAAGATGGGGAAGGAAATGAGGGAAAAACGTTATTAAGTTTATTAGCAAAGGAGCGGGATTATTACGGTTTTCTTGCGGCGGATCAGCTTAAATTGCCGCACAATGTGCTGCATATTCCAACGCCCAGTTCTCCTGCAAAAGAAGCACAATTGTTGAAACATCCCAGCATGGCGGCGGCACAAGAATTTTATCATTTGGATTTGCAAACTCATGCCCGCCGCGAATGGCAATATTTAATGAAACGTTTGCCGAATGAACAAGTGGCAATTGCCGCTTTATTGGCGAATCGTTGGGGGTGGTATGATCGGGCTATTTTTACGATGGCGCAAGCGGGTTTTTATGATGATTTAAATGTGCGTTTTCCGCTGGCTTATTATGATGAATTATTAAATGGTGCAAAATCGCAGCAATTAGATTTGGCTTGGGTTTATGGCATTACGCGCCAAGAAAGTGCGTTTATGCACTCGGCGCGTTCTCATGCGGGGGCTTTAGGTTTGATGCAATTAATGCCCACAACGGGACGTTATGTGGCGCGTAAAATTGGCTTGTCGATTAGTAATAATAACGACATTTTGAAACTGGATAATAATGTCTTATTAGGAACGGCTTATTTAAAACAAATGTTGCAGAGTTTTAATGGCAATTATATGTTAGCCACCGCCGCTTATAATGCAGGTCCCGGCCGCGCCAAACGTTGGGCGCAGGACAACGGTTGTTTGCCTACGGATGTTTTTGTGGAATTAATTCCCTTTGAAGAAACCCGTACTTATGTGAAACGAGTATTGTTTTATACGCGGATTTTTGAAAGTCAATTACGCCGTACCGAAACTCAGCCTTTACGTTTATCTTTAGATGGGTATTGTTCGCGCTAATCTTGTTTTTCCTCATTCCCACATGCCGAAACCTGAGCTTACGAACGAAAAAATGGGGCTTTTAGGAGTTCTTTTACAGGCTCGGCGTGTGGGGACGAGATAACATTTATTGTCGGAATGGATTAGTCCTGAACATCATGATTCAGGGTCATTTTTTAATGATGCTGATGTCCTACTTCTCCCTGTGGCATTGCTTCCTTTTCAAGGGGTTGCTGCTGTGCGGGCGCGGGAGCATGATGTTTACCGTGACTGCCGTGTTTATGTGGCGCAAAGAGGGTGTATAAACCGAATAATATAATCAATAAACCCATCGTTTGCCGCACAATTGCTTTACGAGTGATTCGGTTTAACCACGACGCGGCACTGCCAATCGTCACCAGTGTGGGCAACGTGCCTAAACCAAACGCCAACATTAACAAACCGCCTTGTGTCGCACTCGCTGAAGCCAACGACAACGCCAACGCGCCGTACACCAAACCACAAGGCAACCACCCCCACACCAAACCCAAAGCCAACGCATGAGGTAAATTTTTTACGGGTAAAAAACGCCGTCCCAATGGCTCAATTTGTCGCCACAAATACGCCCCACCCCGCTCTAACCAACCCAAAGCCCGCCACCATTCCGCGATATATAATCCCAAAATGATCATAAAAACACCCGCAAATAAACGCCCAATTAACATGGGTTCTGGCAATAATTGCGTGAATTGCGATCCGAGGAAACCAACGAGAATGCCCGCAATAGAATAACTGGTTATTCTGCCAATATTATAAGCGGCTAAATAAGGCATTAATTTTAATTGAGATTGGCGAATATTTTCCCCTAATCCCATCGTTAATGCCCCCACAATGCCCCCACACATGCCAATACAATGCACCGATCCCAATAACCCCATCATAAAGGCCGTTAATAAAGAAAATTCTTGTGTCATCATAATAAAAAATTAAGAAAGCTCAGGTAAAATTTCAACAGGCGTTTGACGCGGTAACGTGACCGATTTCAACATACGCCAGTCGTCTGTAGTTAATTGCAAGTACCAATTGCCCGCAATTAATTGCGGTAAATCAGCTTGATATAACGTATCGGCAATGCGTTTTAATATCACCGTGCGATCATGTCCTGCTTGCGTGCGATGTAAAAAACGCAATTCCAATTGCGCAGGCAAATTATAATCTTTTGCTTGCGCTTCTAAAGAAACGAAGATAACCTGCTGTGTGGGTTTAAAATCCACCTCCGCCCGCAATCCCAATTGCTGCGCCATTTGCTCTCGCTCTAAACGTTCATTAATCGCTAGACCTTGCTTATAATAATCATCAACCACCACCCCATCATCACTGTTAATGGCTAAACGCAGCATAAAAAAACCCATTATCACTGCACTGAAGGGAATCGCAATCATTAACCAGACATAAGGCTCTGAATACCATGCTTTTTTCGATGCTGTCACGTTCTATTTCCTCTGTTTGTGAAAAATAAAAAGCGGCTGATTTCATTGCCAAAAAATAACACCGCTCATGCGGTGTTATTTCAATACGGAATCATCGGTAGAAAAGCCGCTTAACGATAAACTGGCCCCAAAAAACGAGCCTCTTCTTCATTGCTCAAATTGGGATCATCTTTAGCGGTTAATTTAAACATCACCGTGTTGCTGCGTTCAGGAATCGCTTTAGGTGCAACCACTAAACTCACAGGCACATCCAATACACCACCCGCTTCCACCATAATTTCCCGATCTAAAACCACTTGAACACCGTCCAAACCACTGGCCGTTAATTCAAAACTGCGGGTGATATTACTCTTATTAATCGCTTTAACAATATAGACATTCTCAATTAAACCTTGAGGCGTTTCTCGATACAAACTGGCACGATCACGCATCACATCTAATTGCACAGGATTGCGCGTTGCAATAGCGACCACTAAAATCGCCATTAACAGCAACAATAAACCACCATAAACGAAAATACGCGGACGAAAAATATGTGTGGGCGTACCTGACAAGGCGTGTTCAGTTGTATAGCGAATTAACCCTTTGGGATAATTCATTTTGTCCATGACTTCGTCACAAATATCAATACAGGCCGAACAGCTAATACATTGATATTGCAAACCGTTGCGAATGTCAATACCCGTCGGGCAAACCTGCACACACATGGTACAATCAATACATTCACCCAAACCTTTTGCTTGGTAATCTTCGCCACGTTTACGCGAACCACGGGGTTCACCGCGCTTGGTGTCGTAGGCGATAATCATGGTGTCTTTATCAAACATGGCACTTTGGAAACGGGCATAAGGACACATGTAAGTACACACTTGTTCGCGCATCCAACCCGCATTACCATAAGTGGCAAAACCATAGAAAAACATCCAAAATGTTTCCCAACCACTTAATTGATAAGGATACAACCCTGCGGCCAAGTCCCGAATCGGCGTAAAATAGCCAATAAAAGTAAATCCTGTAAAAAGAGAGAAGAGAATCCATAGTGTATGTTTAGTGGCTTTTAAACGCAATTTACGCGCATCTAAACTGGTTTTATCCAATTTCATGCGTTGCGGGCGGTCGCCTTCCACCATGCGCTCAATCCACAAAAAAACTTCCGTCCATACCGTTTGCGGGCAAGCAAAACCACACCATAATCGTCCCGCTAATGCCGTAAAGAAAAACAGCGATAAGCCTGCAATAATCAGTAAAAACGCCAAATAAATAAAATCCTGCGGCCAAAACACTAAACCAAACACGTAAAATTGACGTGCTGGCAAATCAAATAAAACCGCTTGTCTTTCTCCCCATTGTATCCAAGGAAAAATATAAAAAATTCCCAATAACACCAAGACACTGGTGATTTTTAAATTAGCAAATAACCCAGTGACTTTACGGGGATAAATTTTTTGATGTTTTGCGTATAAAGTCTGTTGAACATCTTCAACAGCCGCATCATGAGATTCGTTTGATGGTTTCATAATAGCTCAGGCAATCTTTACTTAAATAAACAAAAAAACACGGATAATTCACCGACCCATCACAGATAAATTGCGCGTGAATAAGTGCGTTTATCTACATCGTTGGGTTTATCAACTTTCCGATAACCGCATGTTAAAACAAAAATCGGTTTCTTGACATTAACCTATTACTATTTTTTGCGATTGAAAAATAAAAACCTTCATTTTTTCTCCTCTTGTCGTGCGGGGTGCAAGCTGTTAGAATGCCAGAATCTGTAAAATAGAGCAGAAAAAATCAATATAACTTTTTGATTATAAAATATTTTTACCGAAAAATATCACGGCCAATCCTCGTCCTCATTCTTCATAAAGACCTTTTATAATGCAGCATTTAGGTTTAGATTTCGGCACCACCACCAGCATATTAGCCTATCATGACGGTCAACAATTGCGGGCTTTTAGTTTGGGAGGGGCGGCCGCTTCGCCTTATATTCCTTCGGTATTGTCGCTGGAAAAAGAAGATCAAGAACAAATTGAAATCGGTCAAGCGGCGCGTTTAAATCAGGGCGATAATGATTATTGGGTTTATATACCAAAAAGATAGGATTTATAGAATCCTTATTTTGTCTGAATCAGAATTTAAAGAATTAAAAAATTTTCAAAATTTACTCTTGCAACTCGTTTATTTTAAACAGATTTTTTATTCTTTAATTCTGAAAATCCTAAAATTCTGTAAATTCTGATTCTGACAGAAAAATTTTATGAATGACTTAATTTTGGTATAGTCATTTTAAAATGTTATTGGCAGAAAATAATCAGGATTATTTAAAAAACCGCGGTTATTCGGAACATGCGCCGCGGGCGATTGCGCGAATTTATTTACAACAATTATTAGCGCGTTATTGTCAAGAAATGGGTTTAGTTGAGGACATTACGCATTTAGTGCTGACTGTGCCTGAAATTTGGGTGCGAGAAGGACAACATGCCGCCCGCGAAACGTTACAACAAATTTGTGATGAATTAGGCTTGTCGCATAAAGTGCGCTTGGTGAGTGAACCGGTCGCGGCGGCGGTTTATTTTGCGCATTGTTATCAGCAAAAAGAACAGCGGACGTATCAAGGTCATTTGTTAATTTGCGATTATGGTGGGGGAACGTTGGATTTAAGTCTATGCCACGTACAAGATCGAGCGGTGACCATTTTAGAAGGCACGGGACGCGGCGAAGTTGGGCAAACGCTGGGCGCGGCCGGAGTCGCTTTTGATGAAGCCGTGTTGCAAAAAGTACAACAACGCTATTCTAACGAACATTCACCGCGCCATTTTTATCGTGCTTTAAAAGAATTTGAAGAACAAAAAATTGCACAAACTGAGAAAATTTCTAAAGCCTTAGAACGTTATTACCGCAATGCGGCCACGAATAAAAAGATTTTTGAAGTTGGGGATATGTCGATAGAAGCGGCCGATTTGGCCAGCGTTTTTGATACGCTAATTAAACCTGAATTAGATAAAGCCTTGCAAGAAATGCAAAGTTATTTAGAACAGCATCAAGTTAATTATCAAGAAAGTGAACAGTTTCATGTGGTTTTAGTTGGGGGATTTTCTAATTTTTATTTAACACGGCAAACGGTACGGCATTTTTTCGCCTCGCGTACTGAAGCCGATCAGCGATTTCACAGTTATTTTGATTTAACCGATACGGCATTGGCGATTGCCAAGGGCGCGGCTTTAATTGCTAATGAGTCGTTTAAGGTGACTTTAACGTGTCCGATTAGTGTAGGCATTAAAGCCAGAAATCGTTATTTAGAAGAAGTGGATTTATTGTTATTAGAGAAAGGTAAGGAATTGGCGATTTATGAAAAACCACATTATACGGCGATGTGGTTAAAAGTCATGAGTGAAGCGGCATTAGATACCACTGCATTAACCTTGTTTTTAGATGTGGCGAATGGACGGCGGCGTTATATTGATTTACGCGGTCATTTACGCGATTTTATTCCCAATCCTCATGCGGATAATCAATGGCGCATTGGTTTTGCCGTGAATGATAATTTATTATTTACTTTACACGTGACCGATCAATCAGGCGAAACTAAAATAACCCCTTTGGGTAATTTAGAAGAAAAAATGAGCGGTTTACATTATTCGGAAATGGATTTGTAAGGGGAGTGATGGTGTATTGGATAGCAGCTTACCGCGCTTGGGTGGTGGCTCGACGCGGGTTAGTTTTTTTAGGGGTTTAGCAAAACAGTGTATTATTAGTATTTGGTATGGGCAAATGATAAAATTTATGAGGGGTATTGATGGGGTTGTGTTTTATTTTTTTGTGAACTTTTTGGTTCTTTCTATGATAGAATAGCACAAGTAATTCGAATAGTTTTTCACAAAAGTTATAATCTTTTGATGGTTAGCTATAACTCCTATATCTCAATGGTTCAGACAGTTCTTTAAGGTATTTAATTAAATCAATAGGTTATATGTTTTTGCTAAAAACCTTAACTCATTAAATATTTAACTTTTATTAAATACTTTAAAAAATTATCCGAACTATTGATGTTGATGTTCTATGGTAAACAACTTATAATTTTGTGCTTTATAAGCATTTAAACGGTGGATCATGAAAATATATTTAGTTTGTGACGAGTCTGGTGCAAAGGGATATTCTAATAAAACTGAAAAATATGAAGGTGAAACAGGGGTATTTGCAGGGGTTTTTATTCCAGAAAATAAGATAGAGGATATAAGAGAAAAACTAAATAACATTGCTAATTCATATTTTATAAATGGAAAACAGCACATTACGGACTTACCTGATCCAGAAAAAGAATCTTTAAGATCAGATGTTTATGGAATAATAAAGGATGAAAATCTCGTTTGTATACATGAAGCTATTCATGTGGAAGGATTTTATGCAGAACACAGAAGAATGGATAAAATAAAAAATGATTCAAAGGCTAATGTTAAATCAGATATAAAAATAAGTGGAAACCCTAAACATAATAGCTTACATGTCAGTCTATTTCAAGGCTTGTTTTGTAAGTCTATTGCATATTGTCTTGATACCTTTGGTCAGGATTATGAATTAGTTTTCTTATCTGATAATATTGATAATCCTGTGTTGAAAAATTTTAAAGAAACCGCTGAAAATATTATTGATTTTTCACCTACTGAAAAAAAATTCACAGGCTATGATACAAAAAAACAAGAAATTGTCAAACGGACTATGATAATAAGTTTTGAAATACCTGAATCATATGGTTTTTTAGAGATTCAAAACACTGAGTATGAAATAGAAATTGAACCAAAGAATAGTGGTTTAACTTTATTAGCTGATGTTTTAGCTAATAGCATTAATTATCTATTTACATCAAGAAAAAAAAATGACATTGGGAAACCATTAAATGATGAAAAATCTATAAAAGATCATCCACTTATCAATCAGTTTTATGGATTGATGAAAGAAAATGAGCTAGCATGGGTATCAGATATAATATATATGCACAGCAAAGAAAAAGAACGAAACGAGCAGAAAACAAATAATGTATAGAGTAATACTCTAGTCGTGTGCTGTGTAGAGTGAACAAATGCCGCCATTAAATTTTTTTTAACACAAACCCTAACGGCATTTGCCCACCATTACCACAAATCATTGAACAAAATGCCGTCAAACACCGTGCTAAAATTAAACATCATGGCGGCATTTCGCACACCCTACGGCACTCTCCCACCCGCCATAAGCCCATCTGTCGAATCACACGATTGATGGGCTTTCTGCCTCAGTCTATCTGTACTTACTATCAAACCCTAAGCATCACACTCATGAATACACAAGTCCATTTAAATGAAACGCTTGCACAACAAGCCTTGCAATATAGCGAGCAAAAAAATTTAGAACAATTAGTTAATCAACTTTTATTTGTCTATATCCAACAACATCAAGCAAAAACACATTTTACCACTAATACAAACACTGCACTTGATACTTTAGCAGGCTGTTTTGAAAGTGATGACCCTACGATTGCTGAAAATCATGATAGCCATTTATACGGAAAAAAACCATGACAGAACTTTTTGTTGATACAAGCGCATGGTATGCCTTGATTGATGCAAAATCACACACCCATATCCAAGTTATCTCGTTCCCACATGCCATGTGGGAACGCAGTCACGACGTGCCACGTCGAGTATAAACAAGGACAAATTGATACAGGATGGTGCTTGATTCCTGACGCAGCGCGTCTGGACTGCATTCCCACATGGCATGTGGGAACGAGGAAAGAATTTGCTTTTCCTATTTTCCAGCACGAATCAATTTTGTCAATTCTCAAATTATCTCGTTATCTCGTTCCCACATGCCATGTGGGAACGCAGTCACGACGTGCCACGTCGAGTATAAACAAGGACAAATTGATACAGAATGGTGCTTGATTCCTGACGCAGCGCGTCTGGACTGCATTCCCACATGGCATGTGGGAACGAGGAAAATTTCAGGATTTTCAGAATCTAAAGAATTTGCTTTTCCTATTTTCCAGCACGAATCAATTTTGTCAATTCTCAAATTATCTCGTTATCTCGTTCCCACATGCCATGTGGGAACGCAGTCACGACGTGCCACGTCGAGTAATAAACAAGGACAAATTGATACAGAATGGTGCTTGATTCCTGACGCAGCGCGTCTGGACTGCATTCCCACATGGCATGTGGGAACGAGGAAAACGGGAAATTGAAACGAAGACGCTGCTAAAGTATTGAAACTGATGTGGTTACTTTCTACCCCAAACGGGAAATTGAAACGGGTACAAGTTATTTAGGTGTAATTATATACCGAAACTTTCTACCCCAAACGGGAAATTGAAACCATATAATTAAAATATAATCATTTTTATTTAAGGTACTTTCTACCCCAAACGGGAAATTGAAACGTGATGTGGCTAATCTGGTGGAATTCCACCAAATTACTTTCTACCCCAAACGGGAAATTGAAACCACTGCGAAAGTGATGAACTTTGCAAGCTCAGCACTACTTTCTACCCCAAACGGGAAATTGAAACTTGTAAGCGGTTAAAAATATCTACCAAAATCTCTTGTCTTTCTACCCCAAACGGGAAATTGAAACTGTTTCAATATTTTCAACAAATTTAACAATCTCTGCTTTCTACCCCAAACGGGAAATTGAAACAGAAAACCACACCCAGTCAAGCCCCATGATTAACATCTTTCTACCCCAAACGGGAAATTGAAACAAAATCCACGCCGCGCTATCACCGAGCGAAAAGCTCTTTCTACCCCAAACGGGAAATTGAAACGGTTAAAAAGCTACAAAATTGGACTGAGTCAGAGTTCTTTCTACCCCAAACGGGAAATTGAAACTTCAATTAAGCCATCTTTTTCACTCTTAATAGCATCCTTTCTACCCCAAACGGGAAATTGAAACCATATCTAAAACCGTCACTTTTTTAAGTCCTACCTTCTTTCTACCCCAAACGGGAAATTGAAACTATGTAAGTGCCGACAACGCCTTGCGTGCAGGTTGACTTTCTACCCCAAACGGGAAATTGAAACTATGCGAGCGCAAAGATAAATAAACAACAGATTAGTGCCTTTCTACCCCAAACGGGAAATTGAAACAAGTGAAAAGCCTACGTTTCATGAGATTCGCAGCTTACTTTCTACCCCAAACGGGAAATTGAAACGTTTTTACAAAAGGCGACTATTTTAGGTTCTAACTTTCTACCCCAAACGGGAAATTGAAACGGATAATACAAAAAATAGGTATTGACATCATCAATACTTTCTACCCCAAACGGGAAATTGAAACTTAAATCAATGTTATAATTCATTGATTACGCTCTTTCTTTCTACCCCAAACGGGAAATTGAAACAGCCAAAAGCTATCGCGGAGCCATCTGAATTATCAGTCTTTCTACCCCAAACGGGAAATTGAAACTTTATTATTGACAGTTAGTAATACCTCATGAATCACCTTTCTACCCCAAACGGGAAATTGAAACTAATAGAGGAACTAAAAAAGAGCGACGATGCGTCATCTTTCTACCCCAAACGGGAAATTGAAACACTACTGCCCTTCTCAAACAGTCCATACGCAAATCTCTTTCTACCCCAAACGGGAAATTGAAACTCCACATGCTCCTGCAGCCTCCAATTCATCTAATTGCTTTCTACCCCAAACGGGAAATTGAAACAAATACACTATTAACGGCATCACTAATGCCATTCTCACTTTCTACCCCAAACGGGAAATTGAAACTAGGCTCTTTAACAACTTCTTTTTGCTGTATTTTTACCTTTCTACCCCAAACGGGAAATTGAAACGAATAGAAGTATAAGACTGGTACACAAACTGGTTACTTTCTACCCCAAACGGGAAATTGAAACCCTCCGAAAAATGCGGCTTGACGCTCGATTAAGCAAAGTAATATAATCAGTCATACTTTGTAACCTCTTGATTTCTCGTTACCGTATTCTTCGTTATCAACTTCGACCCCCTAGGGTTTTGGCGTAAACGGAGGTCGAAGTTGGGATATTATTTCATAGCCTCATCCAAAACGCAACAAAAAAACCCAACACGCTGGAAAAAAGCCCAAAATAAAATACAAAAAACCTAAGAAAAACTACGCATGAATCATACGACCATCCACCGCCAAAGCCACCTCATGCAAACCTTCAGACAACGTGGGATGACCGTGAATCGTGCGGGCTAAATCCTCACTACTCGCCTCAAACTCCATCGCCAACACCGCCTCACCCAACAACTCCGAAGCCGAAATACCGAACAAATGCACACCCAAAATCCGATCCGTCTGCTTATCAGCCAACATACGAATCATCCCCGACGTATCCCCATGCGCCATCGCCCGACCGCTGGCCGCAAAAGGAAACTGACCCACCTTATACGCCACACCTGCCGCCTTCAACTCCTCTTCTGTCTTACCAACCCACGCAATCTCTGGCCACGTATAAATCACCCAAGGCATAACATCATAGTGCATTTCCGTCTTCTGTCCGGCCAAACGTTCAGCCACCATAATCCCCTCCTCAGACCCCTTATGCGCCAACATCGGCCCCCCAATCACATCACCCACCGCATAAATACCACCAACACCCGTCCAACGTCCCGAATCCACCTTCACAAAACCGCGCTCATCCACCTGAACGCCCACCCCTTCCAAATTCAAACCTTCCGTATAAGGCTTACGTCCGACCGCCACCACCAACTTATCCACCACCAACGACTGCACAGTGCCGTCTTTTTCATACGACAAATGCACCTCACCGCCTTTCACCTCAGCCGCGGCCAACTTCGCGCCCGTATGAATCGTCAAACCCTGCTTATTAAATTCTTTCAAAGCCGCCGTAGCGATTTTCCGATCAACAGGAGCTAAAAACGTGGGCAGAGCTTCCAAAATCGTCACCTCACTGCCCAAGCGCGACCACACACTGCCCAATTCCAAACCAATCGCCCCTGCTCCGATCACGCCCAACCGCTTAGGCACAGACGCAAAAGACAAAGCCCCCGTTGAATCCACAATCAACTCCCCATCCACAGGCGCGATGGGCAAGCGAGCAGGAACAGACCCCGTCGCCACAATCACATTCTCAGCGCGAACCGTCTCCACAGAACCGTCCGCCTTCGTAATCGCCACCTCATTCGCCGACACAAAACGCGCCGCCCCTTCCAAACGAGTCACCTTATTCTTACGAAACAGCCCCGCGATGCCCGAAGTCAAATTTTGCACAATCTTATCTTTCCGCGCCAACATCGTCGCCACATCCAGTTTCAAACCATCCACTGCGATGCCATGATCCGCCGCATGTTTTTGCAAATGTAAAAAATGATGAGACGAATCCAACAACGCCTTAGAAGGAATACACCCCACATTCAAACACGTACCACCTAAAACATTCGCGCCTTTTGGATCAATCCATTTTTCCACACAAGCCGTCTTAAAACCCAACTGCGCGCAACGAATAGCCGCCACATAACCTGCGGGACCCGCGCCGATCACCAACACTTGAAAATCAGACATAACACAACCTCAAAAAAAACCATGAAGAAGAAAACCGCCCCGCTTCAACCTTCTCCCCTCCCAGCGACAGAGGGGAGAAAACGGGAATGGACGAAAAAAAAACGCTTTAAAGTTCCAACACCAAACGGGCGGGGTCTTCAACTGCCTTTTTCACCGCCACCAAGAACTGCACCGCATCGCGGCCATCAATAATACGATGATCATAAGACAAGGCCACATACATCATCGGACGGATGACCACTTGTCCATTTTCAGCCACAGGGCGTTCCACAATATTGTGCATTCCTAAAATGGCACTTTGTGGGGGATTCAAGATAGGCGTGGACATCATCGATCCAAAAATACCGCCATTCGTGATACTAAAAGTCCCACCGGTCAAATCTTCAATCGTCAATTTCGCATCGCGGGCTTTTTTACCGAGATCAGAAATAGACTTCTCCACATCCGCGAAAGACATCGCATCCACATCGCGTAAAATTGGCACCACCAAACCGCGAGGCGAACTCACCGCAATCCCAATATCATAATACCCGTGGTAAACAATATCATCCCCTTCCGTAGACGCATTAATAATCGGGAATTGCTGCAAAGCCGCGACAGCCGCTTTAGTAAAAAACGACATAAAACCGAGTTTAACCCCATGCCGTTTCTCAAAATCATCTTTATACTTATTCCGCAAATCCATAGCGGGCTTCATATTAATTTCGTTAAACGTCGTCAAAATCGCATGTTCCTGCTGCGCATTTAACAACCGTTTAGCCGCACTCTTACGCAAGCGCGTCATCGCCACACGCTCTTCTGACCGTGCGCCGACAGGAGCGGGCGTAACAGGAGCAGCCGTGGTTTTGCCTGCGATTGCGCCTAACATATCCGCTTTAGTCACCCGATCCCCTTGATGTGGCACAGAGGCAGGCGCAATTCCCGACTCACTGGCCAACTTACGCACCGCCGGGCTTGTTTTCGGATCACTGGCGGCCGCAGCAGGCGCAGCAGCCACCGGTGCAGCCGCAACAGGCGCAGGCGCAGCGGCCGCAGCCGTCCCCACACTCACCCGACCCAATAACTCCTCACTGGCCACTATCTCGCCCGCAGGCTTGACAATCTCAGTCAACACCCCCGCTTGACCCGCGACCACTTCCAAGACCACTTTATCCGTCTCAATATCAACCAATTTCTCGCCTTCGGCAACTGCATCACCGGGCTTTTTATACCATTCCAACACCACCGCTTCAGCCACAGACTCAGCCAAAACAGGCACTTTAACTTCTTCAACAGACATTATTATTTTCCTTTTGGTGGACTAAAAAAACCAAACACCCGACAGAAATTCCCCAAAAAACTCCTGTCGGACTCAAAAAAACTAAGCAGTACGACGTTTAGCCGACCGCTCATCCAACTGCAACGCATCATTCAAAAAGTCAAGCAACTGCTGACGATGCACCTGCAACGACCCCACCGCCGGCGAAGCCGAAGCAGGACGGCCAGCATACTCAATGCGGCCACTCTCCTCATGACCCAAATTCACATCCATGTGCGCCCGCATATACCACCACGCGCCTTGATTACGTGGTTCTTCCTGCACCCAAACCCGATGCTTCACATGAGGATAACGCGCCAACACCTCAGCAATCGCCTGTTTAGGATACGGATAAAGCTGTTCTAAACGAATAATCGCCACTTCATCAATACCATGTTCCTCGCGGGCTTCAACCAAGTCGTAATAAACCTTACCGCTACAGAACAACAAACGATTCACTTTCTCAGGGACAATATTTGGATCGACTTCATCGATCACCACCTGAAAACCGCGATCCGTAAATTCCTCAAAATGCGACACGGCGCGTTTATGACGCAACAAACTCTTAGGAGTCATGACAATCAAAGGCTTACGATAAGGACGCAACATCTGACGACGCAACATGTGGAAACACTGCGCGGGCGTAGTAGGATTACAAACCTGAATATTATCCTCTGCACACAACTGCAAATACCGCTCTAAACGCGCTGAAGAATGCTCAGGCCCCTGACCATCATAACCATGTGGCAACAACATCACGAGACCGCTCAAGCGTCCCCATTTCGACTCAGAAGAACTAATAAACTGATCAATCACCACTTGCGCGCCATTGGCAAAATCACCAAACTGCGCCTCCCAAATCACCAAGGTATGCGGATCAGAAGAACTAAAACCAAACTCAAATCCTAAAACCGCTTCTTCGGACAACAGCGAATTAATCACCAAAAAATTCGCCTGCTTATCCGACAACTTACGCAAAGGCAAATACGTTTCACCCGTTTCCGCTTCATGTAAAACAGCGTGACGATGGGCAAACGTACCGCGTCCACAATCTTGACCTGACAAACGCACCGGAGTCCCTGCTTCCAACAAACTGGCATAAGCCAACGTCTCCGCACACCCCCAATCCAATGGCAACTCACCCAATCCCATTTTCCGCCGCGCATCCATCAATTTCGCCACACTGCGATTTAATTGGAAACCGTCGGGCAATGTTGTAAAACGTTTAATCAAATCTTGCAACACATCAAGGGAAATCGTTGTGTCACATTCCTGTGTCCAATGCGTACCGACAAACGGCCGCCAATCAATCATATTCTTAAATTCCAAACTCACCGGACGCGACACCACATCCTTTGTTTTCAAAGAAGCGCGATACTGTTGTAACATCAGCTCGCCTTCTTCTGGCCCGATAATGCCCTGCTGTGCCAACTTTTGCGCATACAAGGCTTGGGTTTTCACTTGCTGATTAATCTTGCGATACATAACAGGCTGTGTCGCGGCGGGTTCATCGGCTTCGTTATGCCCGTGGCGGCGATAGCATACCAAATCAATTACGACATCCTTATTAAACGCCATGCGATAATCCATGGCCAAGCGTGTCACAAAAATCACCGCTTCCGGATCATCTCCATTCACATGAAAAATCGGCGACTGCACCATTTTCGCCACATCAGTACAATACAAAGTCGAACGCGAATCCAACGGATCACTGGTGGTAAAACCAATCTGGTTATTAATCACAATATGCACCGTACCGCCCGTGCCATAACCGCGAGTTTCGGCCAAATTCAGCGTTTCCAAAATCACACCTTGACCGGCAAACGCCGCATCCCCGTGAATCAAAATCGGCAACACTGAATTTTTATTATTGCCGCGGCGTTCTTGTCTGGCGCGTACAGAACCTTCCACGACAGGATTAATAATTTCCAAATGCGACGGATTAAATGCCAAGGCCAAATGCACATTGCCACCGGGCGTACTGACATCAGAAGAAAACCCTTGATGATATTTCACATCGCCAGAGCCTTGTGTGCCTTGGTGTTCTGTTTTGCCTTCAAATTCTGAAAACAAATCTTTAGGACGTTTACCTAAAATATTCACCAACACATTTAAGCGTCCGCGGTGCGCCATTCCGATCACCACTTCCGCCACACCCAAACCGCCCGCCCGCTGAATCAAATCGTCTAACAAAGGAATGGTACTTTCGCCCCCTTCCAAAGAAAAACGCTTCTGACCCACATATTGCGTATGCAAATAATCTTCTAAACCTTGTGCTGCCGTGAGACGTTCTAAAATTTGTTTTTTCGTCTCCACATCCAGCTTAAACTCTCCCTTGGCCCCTTCTAAATACTGCTGAATCCAACGTTTTTGCGTGGTATCGGTAATGTGCATGTATTCTGCACCGATAGTATTGCAATAAACTTTTTTCAACAACGCGATCACATTGGACAATTTTTCGCGTTCCGTACCATATAATGACCCCGTGTCAAAGGTCGCATTCATATCCGCCGCGGTTAAACCGTAAAACTCAGGGTCTAAATCAGGGACAGCATGACGCTCTTGCAAGTTCAAAGGGTCTAATTGCGCCCGCTGATGTCCACGAAAACGATACGCATTGATTAAACGCAACACCGCTGCTTGCTTTTTCGCAAACGCCGCCAGCATCGCCTCATCAATGACTCCACCTGAGCTGCGTTGTGGCTTATAATCGGTATAGCGAGCTTGAATCGGTAAATGAGGTACTTCAGGCTGTGACAGCGGTTGTTCTTGTTGCAAGCGTGCGAAATACTGCCGCCAGCCGACATCGACTTGTTGGGGATCAATCAAGTAGGTTTCGTACAATTCATCAATAAAGTCAGCATTATAGAGATAGCTTTGTGTATCCATTTTTGTTCCTATCAAAAGATGTTTTGGCTCACTGGATCATTTTATCAAAGTATAATGATAAGTTATTTGTTATCATAAATCGAAGTTTATTTGTACGGCTTGTCTTAGTCCATACCCTTAAACTCAAAAGCAGGTGATTCATCGTGACAACATCCCGTATTGTAAGGGATTTTACGACGACTTCCTGACTTTTACGGCCTGGGTTCAACAAAAAAATAACCGAACTCCGGCCAACTCCTCACCAACACTCAAAACAACGTAAAGGAAATACATTATGAAACAACCCGTTCGTGTTGCCATCACTGGAGGCGCAGGTCAAATTTCTTATTCTTTACTGTTTCGCATTGCCTCAGGCGAAATGTTGGGCGCGGATCAGCCCATCATTTTACACCTGTTAGAAATGCCTGTGGCCTTAGAAGCCTTAAAAGGTGTGGCGATGGAAATTGATGACTGTGCTTATCCGTTGCTGCACGACATCGTCATGAGCGACGATTTGAAAGTCACGTTTACCGACGTAGAATATGCGTTATTGGTCGGTGCGACTCCGCGTGGACCTGGGATGGAGCGTAACGACTTATTGCGTATTAACGGCGACATTTTCACCAAACAAGGCAAAGCCTTAAACGATTACGCCAAACGCAATGTAAAAGTGTTGGTCGTCGGCAATCCAGCCAATACGAATGCGTATATTGCGATGAAATCCGCGCCTGATTTAGACGCGAAAAATTTCACAGCCATGACACGTTTAGACCACAATCGGGCATTAAGCCAATTAGCGGCCAAAACAGGTTCACGTGTCACTGACATTAAGAAAATGGTCGTTTGGGGCAACCATTCTGCCACACAATACCCTGACATCAGCCATACAACTGTAGCAGGCAAAGCGGCAAAAGAGTTAGTGGATCAAGAGTGGATCGTGAATGATTTCATCCCCACCGTACAACAACGTGGTGCGGCGATCATTAAAGCACGTGGCAAATCCAGTGCGGCATCGGCAGGTTACGCGGCGTTAGAACACGTGCGCGATTGGGCGATGGGAACAGGTGACAATTGGGTGAGCATGGCGATCCCCAGCGATGGCAGTTATGGGATTCCCGAAGGCTTAATTTACTCTTTCCCTGTGACCACGAAAGACGGCGAATACAGCATTGTACAAGGTTTAGAGATCGACGAATTCAGCCGCGCCCGCATGGATGCCACCCAAAAAGAATTAGAACAAGAACGCGATGCGGTAGCTGATTTATTGGCTTAATGGCGAGTTTTTAAGGCTTAATTAAAAGCCAATTCAATAGGGATAACATCGGTGGTGGTGTTATCCCTTGTTTATTACCGCCTCTGCATAATCACAATATATTCATTATTCATGGTGCTGGCGGTTTTTCCTATGATATTGCTTGGGCTGTTTTTGCTGGGCATTCTTTTGTTGGGTATATTTCTGATGAAAGTATTTTTATGTTCAAATCCATGTGCTTGAAACAATGATTTTGTTATTTCATCGGTTTCCAATATCACCTCTTTGACTCTCCTATTTCCCACAACATAACACGCATAGCCGCCTTTTTTTATCACTTTTGCAACATGCGCAATCGATTGGCTATAATCAACATAAAAACTATAAACCTCTTTGGCTCTTTTCTCGTCTAATTCGGCTATTTTTTCAATCGCCTCATCTATGATTTTAACCCCTAGCTTAGTCACATTTCTGGCCTTTCCGCCCATCAGTTGGTTATCGATTTGACTGGCGTTTTCAATGCCAAGCCATTGATTTGATAAGCGAGAAAATTGGCCGTATGCCACTGTTGTTTTACTGTCGCCATAAGGCGGAGAGGTGACGACAATATCAATAGAATTATCGTCTATTTTTTCAATATTTTCAGAAGAATTAAACGCATAAATAACAGCTTCAACATCCTTTCTTTTCTCGATATAGTCTTTTAATCCTTTTCTATTGCGCGCTAATTTAGAATTAATCATTCCAAATACATCAGGATTAAATTTATCCCGTTGTTTTTCTGGCATTCGATAAAGTTTAAATTCACTATTTCTTGTCAAGCTGCTTTCTCTAATCGTTTCACTGAATGCCACCCAGAAAAATTGCTTAATCTTTTCATCTTTAATATTATCTATAAAAGTTTTAATTATTGCTAATTTTTCTTTAGTTTCATTTTTAAACCAAAAATCAATATTTTTAAAATCAGGAACAACAACATTAATCGTATTGATGCCAAAATTCAGCGAAAATAAAAACGCATTAAATTCTTTTAAATATAAATCTAAAATTGGCAATTCTATTACCGTCGTTTTAGCTTCAGCAATTAATCTTGCCATTGGATTTAAATCCGTCCCAAAAGCGTTAATTCCTTTTAAAGTGGCCTCGACCAGAGATGTTCCCGTGCCGCAATAGGGATCAAATAACCTTATTGCATTTTTACCATAAAGATTAATTAATCTATTTGCAATTTGAGGAATCATCATTGCGGGATAATTATGATAACAATGGGTATATTCTTTAACATTAGCAGTTCTAAAATCCCAAGAAGTATCTAAATATTTGTTTTCAGTTTTCATGATTTATATATCTTCTATTTTTTGAAACAATAAGTGTAATTTATCTTCAAATATTCTAAAACCTGTTCCATGATTTCTTGCCCTAGTTTTTTTGTCATATCGCCTCATCAATGACTCCACCTGAGCTGCGTTGTGGCTTATAATCGGTATAGCGAGATTGACTCGGTAAATGAGGTACTTCTTCTTTACTGTTTCGCATTGCCTCGGGCGAAATGTTGGGCGCGGATCAGCCCATCATTTTACACCTGTTAGAAATGCCTGTGGACGCGAAATACTTATTGCGAAAATATGGCAAAACTGAAGGCTTGCGCACACTCGACGCAATGTATTATATTTTGTGACACAGAACGAGGGATTTGCAGTATTGCAAATACAAAAATGACAACTATCACTGCACAACACTTACAATCTCTATTTTCTTCTATTTCCGAAGTCATGAGCCGTGATCATTATCGATTGCAACGGCAGTTACGCGATTGGCAACAATATCTTAAACATAAAAAACCCATTCCAGCCGATCAATATGAAAATTTCTTACAAGCCATTGCGCGTTCCACGCAAGAAAAACAACAACGGATTCTCAATTGTCCGGTGCCAGCATTTCCTGAAGAATTACCCATTTCTATGCACAGAGAGCAAATTGGCGAATTAATTAAACAGCATCAAGTGGTCGTTATTGCAGGGGAAACGGGATCGGGAAAAACCACCCAATTGCCAAAGATTTGTTTAAGTATTGGTCGGGGAATGCGCGGCTTTATTGGCTGCACCCAACCGCGACGAATTGCAGCGCGAAGTATCGCCCAAAGAATCGCCGAAGAACTCAATCATCCTTTGGGACATGCCGTCGGTTATAAAGTGCGTTTCACGGATCGAACAAGTCCGCAAAGTTATATTAAATTAATGACCGATGGAATTTTGTTGGCCGAAACGCAAAATGATCGGTTTTTAGAACAATATGATACGTTAATTATCGACGAAGCCCATGAGCGTAATTTAAATATTGATTTTTTATTAGGTTATTTAAAACAAATTTTGTCTAAACGCCCTGATTTAAAATTAATTATCACCTCTGCCACCATTGATACGCAGCGTTTTTCTACGCATTTTAATCATGCGCCTATTCTTGAAATCTCTGGCCGAACTTATCCTGTTGAATTGCGTTATCGTCCGTTAATGAATGAGGATGAAGAACAGCAAGATCGAGATTTACAACAAGCCATTATTGATGCAGTTGAAGAAATTAATCAACATGATCGTCAAGCCAATATTTTAATCTTTTTGCCCGGCGAACGAGAAATTAGAGAAACCACCGACGCATTAAGCAAACATAAATGGCTTAATACTGAATTATTGCCGCTTTATTCGCGTTTATCAGTAAATGAACAAAATCGCGTTTTTTCTCCCAGTCAAAAACGCCGCATTGTGCTGGCGACAAATGTCGCAGAAACCTCGTTGACGGTGCCGGGCATTAAAGCGGTGATTGACCCTGGTTTAGCCCGCATTAGCCGTTATAGCGTGCGTAATAAGGTGCAGCGTTTGCCCATTGAAAAAATCTCCCGTTCCAGTGCGGATCAGCGTAAAGGACGCTGTGGGCGGATTGCGCCGGGCTTATGTATCCGTCTTTATTCGGAATTGGATTATCAACAACGCCCTGAATTCACTGAACCTGAATTATTACGCACTTCATTAGCCTCCGTTATTTTACAAATGTTATCGCTGCATTTAGGCGATATTTATCATTTTCCATTTGTGGAAATGCCCACGCCGAAAATGATTAATGATGGCTTTACTTTATTAATTGAATTAGGCGCGGTCAATGCGAAAAGACAATTAACCGAATTAGGCAAACAATTAGCCCGTTTGCCGATTGATCCGCGTATTGGGCGCATGATTTTAGCGGCAAAAGAGGAACATTGTTTAACCGAAATGTTGATTATTGCCAGTGCATTAAGCATTCAAGACCCGCGTGAGCGTCCTTTGGATGCTGCCGCGGCGGCTGATGCCGCGCAATTGGCTTTTATGGATGAGCGATCTGATTTTTTAAGTTTTCTTAAATTATGGACAGCCTATGAACAGCAATCGCAACATTTATCGAATAATAAATTGCGCCAATGGTGTCACGATCATTTTATTTCTTATTTGCGAATGCGAGAATGGCATGATATTCATCAACAATTAAAAACATTGGTGCGCGAATTAGGTTGGATATTAAATCAAATTGAAGCCGATTATATCGCCTTGCATCGTTGTTTATTGTCGGGGTTATTGGGCAATGTGGCCACTAAATCAATGGAAGATTATTATCAAGGCACACGGGGTTTAAAGATTTATGTTTTCCCCGGTTCCAGTTTATTTAAAAAACAACCGAAATGGTTATTGGCTTCGGAATTAGTAGAAACGTCAAAATTATATGCGCGTTGTGTGGCGAAAATTGAGCCAGAATGGGTGGAACAAGTCGCCGGAGATTTATGTCAACGACATTATTTTGAACCGCATTGGCAAAAACGCACCGGACAAGTCGGCGCATTTGAACGCGTCACTTTATACGGCTTAACGTTGGTGGCAAAAAGACGCATTAATTATGGCCCTAAAGACCCCGTATTGGCACGAGAAATTTTTCTTCGTGAAGGATTAGTCGCGGGAGAGGTTTTAACCAATGCCGCTTTTTTTCGTCACAATCAACAATTAATTCAAGAGATACAAGAATTAGAACATAAAGTGCGGCGACAAGATATTTTAGTCGATGAACAACAATTATTTGCTTTTTATGATGCGCGAATTCCAGAGGGAATTTATAATATTCATGATTTTGAACAATGGCGTAAATTAGCAGAAAAAAATAACCCAAAATTATTATTTTTAACGCATGATGATGTGGTTTCTCATTCTAACCATCAAATTGCACGGCAACAATTCCCTGATCATTTGCAATTACACGGCGTATCTTTACCTTTATCTTATCATTTTGAACCAGGACATGATCGAGATGGTGTCACCGTCACCATTCCCACCAGCTTATTAAATCAATTAACGCCTACGCCATTTGAATGGTTAGTGCCGGGGTTATTAGAAGAAAAAATTACGGCATTAATTCGCAGTTTACCCAAAGCATTAAGACGGCATTTTGTACCCGTGCCTGATGTGGCTAAAGCGGCGACTTTGGCCTTAATGGAAAAAATGGGCAATCCCCATACGCCAACGGGATCATTATTGACGGAATTAACGCTTTTTTTACAACGCCATTTAGGTGAACCTTTACCTGAAAAACCATTTCATTTAGACAGTTTACCTGTGCATTTAAATATGAGTTTCTTATTGGTCGATACCGAAGATCGGGCATTGACATTAAGCCGAGATTTATTGCAATTAAAAGCCAAATGGGGCGATCAAGCCAGTGCCGAATGTCAAAAAGTGATTGCTGCTCATAGCGGCATCGAACGCACGCATTTAACCCGCTGGGATTTTGGCGAATTGCCGTCGCAAGTGTCTTTAATGTTAAATGGGATCGATATTCCAGGATTTCCCACTTTATTAGACCAAAAAACCCATGTTGATTTAAAAGTAGTGGACAGTCCACAACAGGCTGAACATTTATTTTATGCGGGATTGCGACGGTTATTTTTATTAAATTTACCGTTAAAGTCTTTATTAAAACAACTGCCAATTGATCACCGTTTATGCTTGCAATATAGCAAAATTGGACGCTGTGAAGATTTAAAACAAGAGCTATTAGAAAAGTTGGTAGAAACACTTTTTTTAACCGCGCCTTTACCGCGCAATGCGCAGGCTTTTTTACAACGGCTGCAAACAGGACAACCGCGTTTATTACCGTTGGCTGCGGAAACGGCACAGCAACTCATTAAAATTTTTGATATTTATCATGAACTCACGCAAAATTTAAATAAAAGCAATTCCGCGCCGCCGCATCCTGCTTTAGCCGAAATTCGCAGCCATTTGGACACCTTAATTTATCCACACTTTATTCAAAATACGCCTTTATCCCAAATTAATCATTTAGCCCGCTATTTAAAAGCCATTCTAATTCGTTTAGAACGCTTAACCCATTCTCCTCATAATGATGCCAAACGCGCCACACAAATGGAACGTTATTGGTCAGCGTTTCGCTCCACTCGTGAACAGCTAAAAGCCACGCCTGATCAAATTGAACAATTTCGCTGGTTATTAGAAGAATTGCGCGTGTCTTTATTCGCGCAAGAATTAAAAACAGCCGTGCCTGTTTCTATTGAGCGCGTGGATAAACTTTGGACGGAATTAAAACAAATTCGTTAAATTTTTTACATCCCCTGATTTCACGTTGACAATAACCAAAGGTGTGTACTATTTTTAATAAGGCCAACACCGATTGATTTGGCTTTGTTTCAAAATAAAATAAAGTGCGCTACTGACATCATTTTGTCATTATTTTTTGTTAAACTCTCAACACCCTTAATCTGGGCTTTTAAATTTAAAACGTATTTGATGTAAAGCTGCGAGTGTGATCATGATGTCCTCAGAAGCAGAACTATTGGCTAAAGAATTAGCTAATTTAGAAAATCGCATTGTTGAAACAATGTCTAATCTTATTTTGGAGCGGACTTTTATTCCGCCTGAGTCCTCACTGGAAGATGTGGGTAAATTGTTTATTGCGCATCCTGATTTGCATTCTTTGCCCGTCGTGCAGCAACAAATTCCAATTGGTATCGTGCATCGTTATCAATTAATGGATGTTTATTTAAGCAGTTATGGGCGTGAATTGCACGGGCGTAAACAGATTGTGCGTTTTATGGATGCCAATCCGTTAATTATTGAAAGCCATTTACCTATTGAAATCGCCAGCCAATACATTACCAATAATATGCAACATCCCATTGCACAGGATTTTATTATTGCCGAAAGTGGGCTTTATCGCGGTATGGGAACGGTGATGGATTTGTTGCGTAGAATTACGGAGATTAAAACGCAAAAATATAATCAAGCCCTCGCCTTAAAAGTGCAGCAATTAGAACAGCGCACGGCTGAATTAATGATTACCACCATGCGCGCCGAAGCCGCCACAGAACAAGCTTTAGCCGCCAATCACGCTAAAAGCCGTTTTCTGGCGAATATGAGCCATGAATTGCGTACCCCTATTAATGCCATTCTGGGTTATAGTGAACTGCTATTAGAAGAGGCAGAAGAACAGGGAGAAACGGAATTCGCAGGAGATTTATCGCATATTTTGCAAGCGGGTAAGCATTTGCTCAGTTTAATTAGCGATATTTTGGATATTTCCAAAATTGAAGCGGGTAAAGTGGAATTGCATTTAGAGTCATTTCATTTTCAAGAATTGTTGCAAGAAGTGGCTAGTACTATTCATCCCATGTTGCGCTCGAATAATAATGTGTTGGCAATTAAATGTGATTATTTCGACCATTTACATGCCGATCCCATGAAAGTGCGCCAATGCTTATTAAACTTGTTAAGTAACGCCAATAAATTCTCTAAAAACAGTGAAATTTTATTATTTGCTGCACCTGAGAAAGAAGGCAAACAAGACTGGATTGTTTTTGGTGTACGCGATCAAGGCATTGGGATAGATGCAGAGAAAATTCCGCATTTATTTGAAGCCTTTACTCAAGCCGATAATTCGGCCACACGTCGTCATGATGGGGCAGGTTTAGGTTTAGCCATTACGCGCCATTTTTGTGAATTAATGGGTGGCTCTATTCAGGTAGAAAGTGAATTAGGCAAAGGCAGCACTTTTATTATTCGTTTGCCAGTTCATGTCTCTATTGAGAAAGATAAAAAGAAAAAGAAGAAAAAACTAGAATCTCTCCCCTCAGAAAATGAACTTCATGCGGAAAAATTGGCTGATACTTTAAATTAAGCCATTAATACACCATGATGTAGTCACTCTTAACTTAATCCCTCTCAAACGATTCAAGAATTACATGTAGAGAGGGTTTTAAGTGCAAATATTGAATACCAAAAATGGCATTGTTTTTTTACAGTTGCTCGTGCTAGAATAGTCTGCTTTAGTCACGCGCCCGTAGCTCAGTTGGATAGAGCGTTGGCCTCCGGAGCCAAAGGTCAGAGGTTCAAATCCCCTCGGGCGCGCCACTTTATCGTTGTAAAATTTTTATGAAAACTTTCGTTTTCCTAGATAGATTCACTTAGAGTTAAAGGAAAACAAAATGAACAATAATAACGCGCAATTTATCTCACGTTTACGCTGGCATTGTCGGCGGGGAATGCGAGAATTAGATTTGTTATTAACTCGTTATTTAAATGAACATTACCCCGAAGCCAGTGCAGAAGAACAACTGGCATTTCAAGAGTTATTAGAATTGCCTGATCCAGAATTATTTTCTTACGTGATTGGCAAGGAAACCATTCCTAATCATTATTGGGTGCAAATTCTCAATAAAGCCCGCCTTCCATCTTAAAGCCAAGAAAACCCAATTTCCTGCAATAACTGGCTGGTTTCATACAAAGGCAATCCCATAACACCTGAGTAACTGCCTGATAAATGACAAATAAATGGCGCGGCCAAGCCTTGAATGGCATACGCGCCTGCTTTGTCCAATGGCTCACCGGTGGCAATGTACGCTTGAATTTCCGCCAGCGTTAAAGGGCGAAACTCCACTTCACTGATGTTAATCTGGTGATAACACTGGGCGTTATGTGCGACAGCTACAGCGGTCATGACGTGATGCCGTTGCCCTGACAATTGTTGTAACATGTCTTGGGCTTCTTGCGGGCTGTCGGGTTTGCCGAATAAGTATTGGCGATAAACCACCACCGTATCCGCCCCCAACACCCAAGCCGTCTTATCTTGACACTGGGCGTAACCCGCTTGGGCTTTTGCGCGTGCCAAACGTTGTACGTAATCATTGGCCGATTCGTGAGGAAAGCGACTTTCATCAAGATCAACACTGAACTGTTCAAACGGGACGCGAATTTGTCGCAACAATTCAGCCCGTCGCGGAGATTGGGAGGCGAGGTATAGGCGCATCAGTCACTCTCTATTCTTAATTTAAACGCTCTAAACGCTGTTGAATCGTGGCAAGATCACGTTCTGTTTGCGCGTGATTGGGCTGGCGTTCTGCCAGCATTTGCGCAATACCCAGTGCGGATTGATAAGCCGCTCTCGCTTCTGCGGTTCTGTCCAACAGACGCAGTAAATCACCCATTTTAAACCAACTAAATAATTTTTCCCGTTGCAACGCGATGTTTTCATTGGGTAATTCTTCGCGTAAGCTCAATGCAGCGCGATAATGGGTCAACGCGGCTTCGTAATCGTATAAATCTTGTTGGGCTTTGGCGACTTTGTCGTGACTGATCGCCAAATCGCGTTGTTGTTGTACCATTTCGGCACTGAGCAACGGATCAGTATTCTCCATGCGCCGACGTTCGGCTAATTGTTGCGCTAATGTTAATGAGTGTTGATAAGCGATTAATGCCGCTTCTTTATTTTTTAATAAAGACTCGACATCGCCCACATGTTCATAGCTAATAGACAGATCGCGTTGTAAGGTTAAATTTTCCTGATCGTGTTGGGCTAATTGTTCGGTTAATGCAAGGGATTGACGGTATGCGGTTAATGCGTCTTCAGGTTGTTCTAAAGCCAGATAAGTTTTAGCTAAATAATCATGCGTTAATGCCCAATCGCGTAAATTGACGCTGTCTATGCGGGTGGCGAGTAATTGGCGCGTATTAAGTGCATTTTGATGTTGAGTTAATGCGGAGGCAAAGGCTTCATTTTTAAAATGAATTTGTCCCATGAGATCGTATAATTCGGCTAAAGACTGTAAAGCTGCTAAATGATCGGGTTGATAAATTTGTTTTTGCCATAAGGCTAAGGCTTTCTCAGCCTGTTCTAACGCTGAGGGATAATTGGCTTGTTTTTGATAGACTTCTGCTAAATGACGGTGCGTATCTGCCAATGCCCATTGTGCCTCGCTGGAGGGAAAATCTTGGTTTATTTTTTCCCGTAAAGCTAAGGCTTTTTGATAGGAAATAACCGCAAGGTCTAATTGTCCCAAAGAATGCTGTACTTGGGCAATTTGGCGATAACTTTCTGCTTGATCTTGCAGCGATTGTTCACTGCTGTATTGGGCTAATTGTTGAAATAATTGTTGTGCTTTTTGATAATGTGATAAGGCGGATTGATTTTGATTTAAGCGGTCTAATAATTGGGCAATGGTTTGGTGTAATGTGGCTTTAGTGCGTAGGGATGGATGTTCTTGATTGCCCCATAATTCCATGTGATCTAAAGCGTTTTGATAAAAATGAATGGCACTGGAAAGATGCCCCAATTGACGCTGTAAATCTCCCTGTTGCTGCAAACTGCGAATCAATAAGTGATTAAATTCAGGTGAATGTGGCGATTGTTGTAACGAAGTCTGCAATTGTAACTGCACGCCGCGATAATGTTGTAACGCCTGCTGCCATTCGCCTTGTTGTTGGTAAATATCGCCTACGTTCAAGCCCGTTTCAGCCAATAAGCGCACGGTCGGCAGCGTTGACTCCAGACGATGTAATAAAGAATACGCTTGTTGATACGCTTGCAAAGCCGCTGAAGATTGCCCTAAACGCTGTTGTAAACCGCCAACTTCTTGATAACTCAGGGCTAAAGCCCGTTGGCTTTCTCGCGTGACTTCCTGTTGTTGCTTGAAATAAGTCCAGCCATATCCGCCAAGTACGACACTGGTCACCGCCACTCCTCCAATCAAACTGAGGGTAATCACTGCGCGATTGCCACCTTGGGCTTGCGGAATCGGACGGGGCGGAAGATGCCAGCGACTGAATAAATGGTGCATGACCGCCAATAATTTACGACTGGCTTCAGTCATTAATTGCTGATGGTGTTGTTTCTGAATAAGACGCGCTTGGCGAGATTCGGCGCGAGTCGCGGCGGTGGACGATGTTCCCGTGATTTGCAGGGCATTTAGCGTTAAGAATTGTTGCGCTCGCGGCCAGTTTTCAATTAACACCAAATGGCTTAATTGTAAATAATGCCGTTGATCTAATATCAAATAACCCTGTTGCAATAAACGATCAATTAATTGTTGATGCCATTCACTGCGAATTAAACGCCGTTCACTGACATAACGCAAACGATAACTGCCTATGGGCGAAGGTTGTGATAAAGCGCGCCATAATTCAGCGATAATCACTTGTGATTCTGGGGATAATTGTTGATAAAAAAGTTCTAATTGTTGTGCAATTAATTGTTCACTAATCGGCGTTTGCTGCCACGCGGCTGCGCTGAAGTATTGCCCTTCACGGTGTTGATATAATTGTTGCAGCCCTAAACCTAATGCACTGAGTACGGGTAAAGTGGCTAATGTCGCTTGAACCATTTGTGCCTTTAACTGACTTTCATTGTCCTTAATGGTTAAGCCCGTTAATTCTAAAGTGTGTTGGAGAATTTCTTGTATCTCTTCATTGCTTGGCGCGGGTAACGCATAATGTCCCGCCGTCGCAAATAATTCTAACCATACCGTTTGCCCTTCTAAAAAATGACGACTGGCTCTGCTATCCAATGCGGCAATAATCCACACGTGATCGCTGGTTAATAAGGCTTTTAAGGTATAAATAAATTGATGGCGTAAAGTGGGCGTTAATTCTTCCAGTAAAAAATCTTCTAACGGATCGATAAATAAAATAATTTTCGTGGGCGAATTCGTTTTTTCCGTCGCACAAGACGCGCTTAAATCACTGAGTAAATGGCAGGTGGTGCGAAGTAATAAACGCACAGTATCCGGATGTTCGCGTAATAATTGCATTAATTCATCGGCATTAAGTGACTGGGTTTTACTTAATTCAGGTAAGGCTTGTAATAAGGCCTCAGACAATTGACCGAATACATCAGCACTGCGGGCGTGTAACGACGCATGTCGCCATTGGGTGTCTTCTTGGGCGAACAACCGCGGCAAAATCCCCGCTTGCAACAAAGAAGTTTTACCGCTGCCGCTTTGACCACTGATGACCAAACAAGGGTAATGCTTGTCGGCCAAGGCTTGTAATTGGGTGATCACCTCATTGATGACCGCATTACGCCCCGCGAATAAAGGCGCGTGCGTCAACGCATAAGGGCATAATCCCGGCAGTGGTGAGGCTTCATGTAAACGTTCCATTTAGAACCTATCCAAAACGATTAACGGTAAATGGGAATTGCAAAATTTATCGGACTTGTCGGGCGATAAATGCCGTTTTAGCGGATAACTCCAGTGAACAGACCCACTTATAAGCCAAATTTAATGTATCACCTTGCGCATATACCCCATGTCCCCGCACCACGGCCACCGGATGCCCTATTAATGCCGTAGAGACTTGTTCTGGCGCATCCGCCACGTAGCGGGCGTAAGGAATCGATAACACCGGCACGACGGGAAAATAATAATGTCCTTCAAAATCAATAGGCACAAAATCTTTACCGTCCATCGTCAAGGCCACGGTGTAAGGGTTATGGCTATGCAATACAGCTTGGGCTTGGGGATTTTTTTCATACACCGCCAAGTGTAACGGCGCATCCAGAGAAGCACCGGCAGGCGGTTTTTCTCCCAAATGGCATTGAATCAAATCTGACACGGTCAAGGTATCCGCACACGCACCGGTGGGCGTAACCCAAACCGTTTGTCCAGAGCGCACTGAGGCATTGCCGCTGTGAGAATCATTCAATTCGTATTGCCGTAACCAACGATAACACATCACCAGTTTGGCGCATAGATCGTAATCGGAATAAGTGTTAAGCACCGCGCACCAACCCCACTTCGACTTGTTGCCGTACAAGGTTGCCTTTGAGCAGTTCAACCAACGTCAATGCGAAATCTATCGCTGTACCAGGACCGCGAGAGGTGACCAGCCGCTCATCCGACACCACGGCATCGGGTAATAATTTAACCTCGGGATAGTGTTGGCTGTCTAAAACGCCCGGATAACAAGTGGCATGACGATGTTCTAACAATCCCGCATCAGCCAACACTTTTGGCGCAGCACAAATAGCCGCTAAATAACGGCCAGAACGGTAGGTTTTTTCTAAAATCTTATGAATGCGTGGGTCGCTGTTGAGTGCTTCCGTCCCGCCCAAGCCGCCGGGCAACACCACCATGTCAAACGAACGATCAACCACTTGTTCTAAGGTGGTATCAGGGAGCAAAGTAACTCCGCGACTGGCTTTGACGGGACGAGAGTCTAGCCCAGCAGTGACAACATCAATGCCCGCACGGCGCAGAATATCAATGATGGTCACTGCTTCCATCTCTTCACATCCTTGCGCTAAAGGAACTAATACTGTGATCATGTTTACCTCTTTTCGTTTGTCGTTGTGGGCGAACACGCCGATTCGCCCAACACCGCAATCACCTTACATTTTGCTGCGTCTGGACTCAATAATACTTAACCCTTTGAGCAAATTTAACGCTTCATGCACGGCGTAATCTGTTTCTAACAAAGGGGTTTTTTCCTGAGTGGTCTCTGTGGTTTTGTCTGTGCTTGTGGAGTCTGGGGAGTCGTCAGATTCTTTAGATTCCTCAGATGCTTTGGAATCGCTGGTTTTTTCAGAATCGCTGGGCTTACGACCGTCCAAATGACCGGCCAAATTGGCTTCCGTCACACTGAGATCAATATCTTGGGCTTTGGGTTTTAATTCCACCGATCTTAATTCAATATCTGGCTCGATGCCCTCAGCTTGAATAGAACGACCCGAAGGGGTGTAATAACGGGCAGTGGTTAATTTTAAAGCCGCGTTATTGTTCATATTAATAATCGTTTGAACTGAACCTTTACCAAAGGTTTTATTTCCCATAATAATAGCGCGTTTATGATCTTGTAAAGCCCCGGCCACAATCTCCGATGCTGAAGCTGATCCCGCATTCACCAACACCACAATAGGCGCGCCTTCTAAGGCATCTTTGGGTCTGGCCTTGAATTTTAAATAGGCATCGGGTACGCGCCCTTCGGTATAGACGATCAGGCCGTCATTAAGAAAAGTATCAGAAACCGCGACTGCCGCATTTAACACACCACCGGGATTATTGCGCAAATCTAAAATTAACCCTTTCAACTCACCTTGGTTTTCCGCTTTCAATGTGGTTAAGGCTTTGCTTAAATCGTTGGCGGTTTGGGCTTGGAACTGGCTAATGCGAACGTAAGCATAGCCCGTTTCTAACAATTCACTGCGTACACTTCTGACTTGAATAATGGCGCGTTCAATGGTGATTTGTAAGGGTTTATCTTCATTTTCGCGCACAATCGTGAGACGGATTGAGGTGCCGGGTTTACCGCGCATTACTTTGACGGCATCGCCTAAACTCATCCCTTTCACGGGTTGATCGTCTAAACGCACAATCATATCTCCGGCTTGTATCCCGGCGCGTTGTGCGGGGGTGTCGTCAATGGGCGCGATCACTTTGACAAAACCATTGTCCATGCCCACTTCAATGCCCAATCCCCCGAATTCTCCCGTCATGCCAATTTGCAATTCTTGATAGGCTTCTTCGTTGAGATAATTAGAATGGGGGTCTAAACCGGTCAACATGCCTTGAATGGCATATTCTAACAAGGTTTTGTCATCAACTTCTTCGACATAATCGTTTTTAATGCGTTGAAACACTTCCGTGAAAGCGCGTAAATCTTCAAAAGGAATTGCGGTATCAGACGGTGTGTCCCGATTGGCCAACACGCCGCTGCCCAACGCAATAAAGCCCCCCAGCAGCGCGCCTGTGAAAAAATTAGACAAAGACAAAACTCTCATAATCACTGCGCGAGAACTCTGCCCATGCAGAGTAGGGATAGCACCGACTTGTTGAGTCGCCTGTCTCGCTTCCTCCGTTTTGTTTTGTGCTATCTTATGGAATATATTAATAATATCTAAATTTTACGTTTTTAAGGTTGCAACCACGGTCGGGGATCGATGGGTTCGCCTTGTCTGCGTATCTCAAAATACAATGCGGATTGAGGTTGGCCGCCGCTGTCGCCGACGCGCCCGATGACATCGCCCGCATTGACCCAATCACCGACTTTGACTTCAATACTTTGATTGTAACCGTATAGCGTCATATAGTCATGTTGATGATCCAAAATGATCAGTAAACCCAAGTTGCGAAACCACTCCGCAAACACCACCCGCCCTGCGGCCACTGCGCTAACTTTTTCTCCCAAATCAGCCGCAATTAATAATCCTTGCCATTTTAAACGACCCGCCCGCGCCTCACCAAATTGACGTGCGATTTTCCCTTCTACGGGCAAGGGCAGTTGACCACGAAGTTGGTGAAATGGGGGTGTATTAGGGCGAGGTAATTGCTTGATAACGCTGTCTAATCCACCTAACAGCGTACTTAAACGTTGTTTATCTTCTTGTAAACGCTTTAATTCAGCTTCTTGACTCGAGATTAATGCGAGTGTGTCGGTGAGAAGGCGTTGGCGTTCTAATTGGGTGGTATCTAACGCCATTTTACGATGATTTAAGTTATTAATTAATTCGTTAAGACGATTTTTTTCTTGTGCGATGGCTTTCTCTAGGGTTTGAATTTGGGCTAAGGTGTCGTTAATGGCTTCGATTTGATCGGCGCGGGCGCGATTAAAATAATCATAATAAGTTAATAAGCGTCCGATATGGTCGGGGCTTTCTTGATTCAGCCATAATTTTAAATAATCTTGACGACCAATTAAATAAGCGGCACGAATTTGTTGTGCTAATACATTGCGTTGTGCGGTTAATTGTTGTAATTGTTCGGCGCGTTGTTGTTCTAATTCATCCAGATTGACTTGGCAAGCGTGGCGTTCGCGTTCCAATTGCTGCATACGTTCTACGATTTTGCCGATGGCTTCTTCTTGTTGTTGTAATTGTTGTTGTCGTTGTCCGTATTCGGTTTGGGTATCGTGCATTCGGCTTTGCAGTGTGCGAATACGAATTTCCAATTGTCGCAATTGTTCTGGGCTGGGAGCCAGCGGGTCGTCAGCCGCAATACTCGCCACAAAAACCATTTCCAATGACCACAATAAAAATAAACACCAGACAATCACATTACGCCCTTTTTCTCTGTTTCTATTAACGAGACAGCGAACAATAGCCCGGTATTTGTGTAACATCCACATGGTCAATTTGCTCAGGACGTAAAAACTTTTCTGCATATTTTAAATACACTTTCTCATGAATAAAAACATCAAATAAATCAGGGTCAATATGGTGGTCTAATTTCATTCGTCCTAAAATCGTTAAAGCTTCGGATAACGTCATGGCTTTTTTATAGGGGCGATCTGCGGCGGTTAGGGCTTCAAAAATATCTGCAATGCCCATGACGCGGGCTTGCACTGACATTTGTTCTCGTGTTAAGCCTTTAGGATAACCTTTACCGTCCATGCGTTCATGGTGTCCGCCGGCATATTCTGGCACATTGCGCAAATAACGCGGGTAAGGCAGAGCTTCTAACATATTGATAGTCGCCACAATGTGGTAATTAATCACTTGGCGTTCTTCTGGGGTTAAAGTGCCGCGGGTAATGTTGAGATTGTACAATTCATTTTCGGATAAAAATGGCTCTTCAATTCCCTGTGGATTCACCCACCGTTGCGTCGCAATCTGTTCGACTCTGGCCTTGTCTTTATCGGCCATAAATTCACTGCCAATATTGCAACGACGGAGAAATTCTCGATCTTCATCTAAACGCGCTAATTGTTCAGTTAAAATCTTTTGTTCGGCGGCTTCATCAAAAAATTCTCCCTGTTTTAATGCCGTGATTTGGCGTTGTTGTTGGGCGAGAATTAAATCCCGTTTTAACACTTCAAATCGGGTATCAATTAAATGAATGCGATCAAAAATGGTTTCTAATTTGGTCGCTTTATCCACCACATATTCCGGCGTGGTAATTTTACCGCAATCGTGCAACCAGCCGGCCACTTTTAATTCATAACGATCTTCATCACTCATGGTAAATGCTTTGAGTGGCCCCGTTTCTACTGCGGCCGCGGCTTCGGCTAACATACTGGTTAATTCAGGCACGCGCCGACAATGCCCGCCGGTATAAGGGGATTTGTCGTCAATGGCGTTAGCGATCAATTCGATAAAGGCTTCAAATAAAGTCCGTTGTTCTTCCAATAAGCGTTGATTCACCAAGGCCACCGCGGCTTGAGAAGCCAAGGATTCCACCAACTCTTGATCAAACGCACTAAAAACCGTGATTTCTCCCGTGCATGGATTACGTGCATTGAGCAACTGTAAAACACCAATCACCTCATCTTCGTTGTCTTTCATCGGCACGGTGAGAAAAGATTGGGAGCGGTAGCCGGTTTGTTGATCAAATTTGCGGGTGCCGGAAAACTCAAATTCAGTATTGCTGTAAGCGTCAGGAATATTAATGGTTTGCCCGCGCAACGCCGCGCATACGGCCACCATTTTTAAATTGGGTTCGCCTTGTTCCGTGTACATAGACAAGGGAGGAAATGGGATTGGTTCGCCGCTGGTGCCGCCTTTGCGAATGCCGAGACTGTCGGTAAACATAATTTCAAACTGTAACTGATTACCCTCTGCACGGGTGTATAAAGTACCACCGTCGGCAAATGTAATTCTTTTTGCTTCTTCTAAAATACGTTCCAATAAGCGCGTGCCGTCCTTTTCGGCCGACAAGGCCACACCGATCTGATTCAGTGCTTTTAACCGTTCTAATGGTTCTATCACGTTTCTGTCGGTATAACGAGGTTTCATAAGCGCAGTGACCTTAGAGAAGAATGGCTTTTTTTTTTACGTCAGCTAGAGCAAGTGAGATGGGGCATATTCAGCGGCTTGTAAGGTATTCTCTAATAAGCTGACAATAGTCATTGGCCCCACGCCGCCGGGAACTGGTGTAATCCAACTGGCTTTTTGTAAAGCGGAGGCAAATTGGACATCGCCGCATAATCCGCCATGTGTGGCGCGGTTCATGCCGACATCGATCACGATGGCATTGGGTTTGATCCAATCGCCTTGGATTAATTCAGCCACGCCCACCGCAGCAACTAAGACATCGGCAGCGCGTACTTTTTCAGCCAAGTGTTGGGTGCGGCTGTGACAGATGGTTACTGTACAACGCGCCGCCAACAATTCTAACGCCATCGGCCGCCCAACAATATTCGATTGTCCCACAATCACGGCATCCAATCCGTCCAATTCCACTTGGGTATGCGCCAATAAAGTCATAATGCCTTTGGGCGTGCAGGAACGCAAGAGTGGACGACGCTGCGCCAAGCGTCCTAAGTTGTAAGGATGAAATCCATCCACATCTTTTTCTGGGGCAATATGTTCGATCACCCGTTGCGTATCAATCGAGGCAGGCAAAGGCAACTGCACCAAAATCCCATGAACTCGCGGGTCTGCATTCAGTTGGTCTAATAAAGCCAATAATTCAGCGGTAGAGGTGTCCGCAGTCAGGTGATATGCAGTGGATTCAATGCCGACTTCTGCGCAAGCCGTACGTTTATTGCGCACATAGATTTGAGAAGCGGAATCGTCGCCCACCAATACAACCGCTAAACCCGGTACGGATTGCCCGGCCGCGACGCGAGCGGCAACGTGTTCACGTAAAGTTTGGCGTTGTTGTGCGGCAATGGTTTTACCATCGAGGAGCTTTGCAGTCATGGTCATTTGAATCATTCGTATTGTTTAGGGTATCGTAAAAATTTTTGTCTGAATCAGACAAAATTCACAAATTCGAGAGTCGAGAATAATGGCTCTTTTATGCTCAATTTTCACTCGGCACGTAATCGGGAAATTCGGCTAACACATCAGGCAAACGTTTTGAACGCAATAAATACAGCAAAATCACCGCATTTAGGTATAAAATGACAATAAGTAATCCGCTAAGATGTTTTAAGCCCAACAATAAAAATAAAGTTAATAAAAATAAATCCAATAACACCGCGAGTAATAATAACATTCGCGCATTTTTCCACACCGTGCGAATCCATGTGGCTTGTGTTGTAGGCGCGCGCTTAGTGGCGGCAATAACCACCAATAAAGCAGGAATAGACGGCAATAATAATAATAAATTCACATGTTGATGGGCGAATTGTCCAATATAAGGCATTAACGGTTCTATTGAGGTGCCGAGTTTTGGAACTTTGGACAGGATCGGCAGTAAAATTAAAATAACAAAATATTTTAACAAATAAATTGCACTTAATATAAATGCCAAAGGTATTTTTAACACATTATATTCGTTATAATCAGAAAAAGAATAACGTGATTCTGCCATTATTTTTACTGCCACCATTAATTTAAAAATAACTGATAAGCGGGATTATCTCGCTCTTCCCAATAGGCATAACCTAACGTGTCTAAAAATTGCTGAAATGCCAGCAAATCAGTTTCCGGAACCTGAATCCCAACCAAAACCCGACCATAAGCAGAGCCATGATTGCGGTAATGAAACAAGCTAATATTCCAATGATACCCGATGTTGGTCAAAAAATGCAGCAAGGCACCGGGACGCTCCGGAAATTCAAAACGATATAACCGCTCATTTTGCACGTGTTGCCCGTGGCCGCCGACCATGTGACGGATGTGCAGTTTAGCCATTTCATTATTACTTAAATCGACCACAGGATAACTTTTTTCAATCAGTTTCGCCATTAACGCTTCTTTTTCGCTTGCGCCTTGCGTTAAACGAATGCCCGCAAACACTTGCGCTAAACTGGAGTCAGAATAGCGGTAATTAAATTCGGTAATCTGCCGTTGTCCTAAAGTATGACAAAACTCACGAAAACTACCGGGACGTTCGGGAATGGTCACGGCAAATAAGGCTTCGCGTTGTTCACCGATTTCTGCGCGTTCGGTGACGTAACCGAGGCGATCAAAATTCATGTTAGCACCGCTGTTGATCGTGACGAAGTGGCGGTTTTCACAGCGGGTTTGTTGAATGTAACGCTTTAATCCCGCTAAAGCCAAGGCCCCAGAAGGTTCTGCAATACTGCGGGTAGCATCAAAAGTGTCTTTGATTGCCGCACAAATTTCGTCCGTTGTCACCGTGATCACGTCATCGACATAATGTTGTGCAATTTCAAAGGGTAAAACGCCCACTTGTTTGACCGCAGTGCCGTCCGCAAAAATGCCCACTTGATCTAAAATAACCCGTTCTTTTTGCTGCAACGCCGCGTATAAACAGGCCGAATCATCGGCTTCGACTCCGATAATTTTTACTTCTGGCCGCACATATTTGACATACGCCGCGATGCCCGCAATCAATCCCCCGCCGCCAACAGGAATAAAAATCGCGTCTAGCTCTCCCGTATGCTGTTGCAAAATTTCCATGCCAATCGTTCCCTGACCAGCAATCACATCCTCATCGTCGTAAGGCGGAATGTAAGTCAATCCTTCGGCTTGCATGAGATGTTGGGCATGTTGGCTGGCATCGTCAAACGCAGAACCATGTAAAACAACTTCAGCCCCAAATCCCCGCACCGCACTTACTTTAATGTCAGGCGTTGTTTTTGGCATGACAATCACGGCGCGAATTCCCAGACGCGCTGCCGATAAAGCTACGCCTTGGGCATGATTTCCTGCCGAAGCGGCAATGACACCTCGCGCCCGCACTTCGGCGGATAAATGCGCGATGCGATTGTACGCGCCACGAATTTTAAAAGAAAAAACAGGTTGTAAATCTTCTCGTTTTAACCAAATGTGATTATTCAAACGTTGCGATAAAGCAATCGCTTTATCTAGGGGAGTTTTTCTCGCCACGTCATAAACTCTGGCTTGCAAGATTTTTTTTACATAAGCATTCAGCATGATGGGATAATCGTTTGGGTCTGAGATGGGTTAAAGTAGAGATATTTTTTTAACAAGCTCTTTTGCACCATAGTCATCAAGCAAAAGTAGGGGGAAGGCATTTATACCAAAATTAAGCCATTCATAAAATTTTTCTGTCAGAATCAGAATTTACAGAATTTTAGGATTTTCAGAATGAAAGAATAAAAAACCGACTGAAAATAAAAATATATCGTAATTGCCAGTGGTGGTTAAATCAAAAACAAATTTGTCTTTAAAATTTTTAAAATCAGTCACTTCAAATCTTGTCAGCATAGGAATGGTCTCATTGAAAATAGACAGCGTTTTCTAGCATAGCAGTCTATCGGCAAAATGTTAAGACACATCACCAAAAAACCAGCGTGAAATATTGCCGTTGCTGCGCCGTAGCCAATTGAATAGGTTAAAATTGGGCTTAATCTCATTCCCAAGTGCCAACACGGCAAAAGAACTCACTTTTTTCAATCTCCATGCGCATCCGCTCTCGTGACGATACTTCTAATCCAAACAAAAAATTGCTACAGTAAGCACTTCCAGAATGAACCCCTTAAAAAAAACTGATTCTTTGTTAAAACGGAGTATTTTCAACCATGTTAAATAAACCTGATGTGATTTTGCAATTAACTCGCGGAGGTTGCATAAGCGATACATCATGCGACATTTATATGGCTGGATTAATGGCGCAAAAATACGTGCTGATACACATTATTGCGTAAAACTTGATGCCGAACATCATTCAAGATATTAAGCATCTTGACAAAAAAATTCCTTATCTTATAATAAAATTGTTAATTTATCATTACTAATGACGACTTATTAAATTAAGCAAAGTAGCGAAAAAACATGAAATGCAAAATAGAAATAATAGATGAAAATTCTATTTATTTAGAATCAGTTATAGAATTGGGCGATAGCAATAGTGGCAGATTAGGTCATTTTCCAAGAGGGGCATTTCATCAGTGTGCTAAAAATAAGCAAATTCTTGTTGCTGTTAGTGAAGATGCTAATCTTTTAGGCTATCTACTTTATAATTCTAATCGCAGAGGGGTGGTTTACATCGTACATCTTTGTATTGACTCTAAATACCGTGGCAAAGGTGTTGCTGAATGTTTATTCACTGAATTAAAAAAGATAACTGACAATGGATTTTATGATGGTATTCGTGTTCATTGTCGTCGTGATTATGGAATAAATAACTTTTGGGAAAAATTAGGCTTTTCTCCAAGATATAACAAACCAGGTCGCAGTAAAAAAGGTACTATTTTAACGGTTTGGTGGTACAGCTACGAAACACCATCTCTTTTTAGCTCCGGCGATCCTGATAAGTTAAGCACAAAACAAAGAGTTGTGATTGATGCCAATGTGTTTTTTGATTTACAAAATGAAATAACCAAAAATAATTTTGAATCTCACGAATTACTCGCTGATTGGTTACAGGAGAGTATTGAAATTTGCCTGACTAGTGAAATTTATAATGAAATAAATAGAAAAGAAGATGATGGTGCGCGCAAAAAAGCGGAAGAAGCAGTTAGTAGATACACGCTAATTGAAGAAAAAAATCAGGACATAGCAGATGAACTGAGAAACTTCTATACTAACCCTGATCTGTCAGATAATGATAACTCCGATCTAAAACATTTAGAGCATACAATAGCAAGTGGTATTTATTTCTTCCTAACCAGAGATGAAGCCTTACAAAGTAAAAAAGATAAAATAGAGCAGCGTTTTGGCGTTAAAATATTATCTCCTGCTCATTTTATAACCTATCTAAATGAATTGCTTAGTGAGAGAGAATATCAGCCCATTCGTTTAGAAGGAAAAGCAATTTCTTTTGAAAATGTGACTGATAAATATGTTACCCAACTCTCGCAAATTTTTTTAGCACCTCAAGATGAGAAAAAATCAGACTTTAATGAAATTATCAAACCGCTTTTAGTTGACGTATATCATTCAGAGGTTAAAATACTAAAAAATCATGATAATGAATTGCTTGGATTAATTGTTTTTTGTTCAATACAACAAGAGTTAGAAATACCTATTTTAAGAATTAAAAGAAACTTAGATTTTTCTCCAACCATTGCTCAGTTTTTGGTTGGTCAAATATTGCAATATGCAACTGATAAGAAAAAGAATGTTATCAAAATATCAGATAAACATATCGTGGAAGATTTTTCGTCTGCTTTTAAAAAATACGGATTTATTCCTATTGTTCCGGAGTGGTACAAAATTAATATTTATCATGTTGGAAATGTTGTTTCTTTACAGCCTCATTTAGATAAAATAAAAACCTATTCCCCTAATTTATCAATATTTATTGAGGAACAATTGGAAAAGTTTTTAAATTATCATAAAAGTCCAAAAAATTATCTTTTACCCGTTGAATATGCTCTGTATCCTGCCAAAATTACAGATATAGAGATACCTACTTTTATTGTTCCCATAGAACCAGTATGGGCAATGAGTTTATTTGATTATCGATTGCAAGATTTAATTGGTGCTAAATTAAACACTTTGTTTAGCACTGAAAATGTTTATTACCGCTCTAGTCGCCAAAAGATTATTACTGCCCCCAGTAGAGTATTATGGTATGTTATAAAAAGTGATGGAAAATTTCAAGGAACACAATCTATTAGAGCTTGTTCTTACATAGAAAAAATACATATAGATGTGCCAAAAAATTTGTTTAGAAAATTTAAGCATTTAGGTATATATAAATGGCAAGATGTGTTTGGGGTAGCTAAAAATAATAAGCAGCAGATGATCATGGCATTTGAATTTACTAAAACAGAATTATTTTCCAATCCTTTATCTGTTAATATGTTGAAAGAAATATGGTTAGAGGATTTAAAAAAATCATTTAATCCAAGTGTTCAACAACCTATTTCTATCCCTAACGATATTTTTTATAAACTCTATCAAATTGGTCAAATGAATTCGGATAAAAACAAATGAGAAATGTATTATTGTTATCCATAAAGCCACAATATGCAAGAAAAATATTTGATGGCACAAAAACAGTTGAATTAAGACGAATTAAACCAAAACATTTAAATGATGGGGATTTAATATGGGTTTATGAATCTGCGCCTGTAAAGGCTCTTGTTGGGACTTTTGAAGTTGAAAAAGTGATAGAGGAATCAGTTGGGCAATTATGGAAAAAAGTACAAAAGAAATCAGCTCTCTCTAAACAAGAATATAACAGCTATTTTCAAGGTACATCCATAGGTGTTGCTATATTTATTAGCCGATTTTGGGAATTAACTGACCCGATCCCACTAGAATCTTTAAGACAAGAATCTTACTCATTTACTCCTCCCCAAAGTTTTCGTTATGTGACAGGTTTGGAGTTAAATTTTGTAAACCAGCTTCGGTACTATCAGAAAGAGCTAAATATACCAAATTAAGCTACTCATAAAATTTTTTGTCTGAGTCAAAATTGACAAAATTAATTCCCCCCTGAAAATTCTGCCCCCCATTAATCCCGATTCAGACAAAAACCGCAAAAATGACCCTATCCTCCCCCCCAAAAAACGGTTTTACCCTCTTAGAAGTGTTAGTGGCTTTGGCTGTGGTGGCGATTGCCTTGGCGGCGGTGATTAAAGCCTTAGGGCAGCAAGTGGAAAATCAACGTTATTTACAAGATCGCACGCTGGGACAATGGGTTGCGCACAATGTTTTGACTGAATTGCAAGTGAAAAATGAATGGGTCGCCGTAGGCGAAAAAGAAGGAAATACAGATATGGCACAGCGATCCTGGTTTTGGCGGATCGAAGTCAGTAACACTATCGATCCGCGTTTACGTCGGGTTGTCGTTTCTGTTTACCAAGAACCCGAACACCGCCATGTTATTGCGTCATTGGTGGGATTTTTAGGGGAAAATACGCAAAAGTAAACCACGCCCATTACCCCCCCGCCACAGGCGGCCATACGGCTAATGTATCACCTGACTTTAACAGCGGCTGATCCCGCTGCTCAGGCAACAAATAAACCCCATTCAGTAACACCAAATGCGCCATTGCCAACGGCACATGATAAGCCGATAACACTTGATGCGGTGTATTATCTTGGGCGATGTCGATTTCTACGCGATTATATTGCGCATTCGCAGGCAAATAACCGCTTAAATTAGCGTATAACTTTAGCGTAATTTTCATAAACACCCCACATTAAGCGGGTATTCCCGTCAAACTCGCAGGCTGAGTACAAGCGATATACGCCTCCATTAAGCGCGTTGGATCAGTTTTTAAGCGTTCTTTCCAATGACCCAATGGCACGCGATTTTGAATTAATCCGCGTAAAACACCCACATGTTGCGTCATACCCAGCGTCGTCGCGCCCACGAGAATATCGCCGTCGAACTCTAAATTAATATAGCGAAAATGATCGGGATCATGAAATTCAGACGCATCTCCCCCTCTCACGCCCATCCATAAACCAAACGAAGTCGAAATTAAACCTAAAGTGTCTAACACATTCATGTTAAAACTACCGCGGTAATAAGTGGCTTCACCTGTCATATTTAACGCGGCCACTCGTCCGTGTTCGCTGGCGGTGGGTTGAATCGCGTGAACATCCAAGTTCCATGTCGAAAAATCGCGCCCTTCAGCCACATCACCTGCGGCATAAATACCGTGAACATTGGTTTGTAAATGGTGATCCACCAAAATTCCGCGATTCATTTGTATGCCGCTGCCTTGTAAAAAATCAATATTCGGTTTTACACCCGCCGCAGAAATCACCATGTCCACCGCTAATTTTTCCCCATTGTCCAAATGCACTAACAACGGTTCTGTTATCTCTTTTGGCGTTTCACGCGGTGCGACAGGCGCGGGCGCAGGTGCAGTAGGCGTAGAACCCCCGCCGAATAAACGCGCCAAAAAGCCTTTAGGTTCATGCGTTTCAGGCACGGGCGGCACTTGGGCAGGAGCCGTTTCAGGCTCTGAAGACATCACCGCATCACGAGTACTTTCAATTTTCACCACGCGAGTTGATGTATGAACGGCCACACCTTTATTTTCGCACCACTGTTTGATCATATTACCTGCGGTCTTGTTCATCATACGCGGCACCATCCGATCACCCATTTCGACTACAGTCAAATTCACACCGCGTAAAGCCAAAGCCTCCAACACAATACAACCAATAAATCCCGCACCCAATAACAATATTTTCGCACCCGGCCGTAATTGTGCGGCAATTTTGCGTCCGTCTTCCAAGGTCCAACAATTATAGACATTCGGCAAATCAATCCCCGGCACCGGTGGTTTTAACGGACTCGATCCCGTCGCAATCAATAAAGTATCAAAATCGCGCCGCGTGCCATTGGTTAATTTGACAATGCGTTGTCTGGTATCGACTTTTTCCACTTTCCCTTGTAACAATTCAATGCGTTCATGCTGGAAATGGTGTGGTGTTTTACGTAAATGCGTGCCTTCCTCGCCAATTTTTTGAATTAAATAATACGGAATCGCCATCCGAGAATAAGGCAATTCGGGTTCATCACTGATTATTGTTATACTACAAAAAGGGTCTTGACGACGCAAAGTTTCTGCGGCGATCACGCCTGCGGGGCCTGCGCCAATAATAATGTGTTGCATGGGGATGTCCTTGATGGATATTGATATTTCTACCGTTTTTCGTATTGCAGAAGAAACGGTAGAAATTCAAAAATACAGATTAAAACGAAACGACCCTTAACCCAAACTTAAACGTTGACGGGTTTCAGAAGTCGGTACCCCTTCGGCATTCCAACCGCGTAATTGGTAATATTCAGGCAACATCTTGTCTAATTCATTGACTCTGCCTTGTGCGGGGCCAGTATTGGCGGGTTCTTTCAACAAACGCGGAGGCAAGGTGTCATCTTTCGCGCTTAAACCCGCGGCCAGATTAAATTCCCGCTCCATATTCCAAACGCGCTCGCCCATGGTCACCAATTTTTCCATTGACCAATCGCCCTCACATGCGGCTGCGATTTGTGGTTGAATGTCTTCTAACGACCACGCAAACGTTGTGAATACGCAAATTCCCGCAGAATCCACCACCGCCGTGGCATCTTGAAACGCTTTAACCAATCCTGCTTTGCCTTCGGTGTGCAACGGATCGGTTTTAACGGGAATTCCCATGACTTCAGAAGCAATTGTATAACCACGTAAATGACACGCGCCACGATTACTGGTAGCATACGCCAAACCAATTCCTTGAATACCCCGCGCATCGTAAGCAGGAAATTCCTGCCCTTTTACGGTCATGGATAATTCGGGACGGCCGTATTTTTCACACAAACGTTTCGATCCCAGACCAATATCTTTACCGAAACCTTCGCCTTTTGCGGTCAATTCGGCCAGAGTTGTCAGGGCTTCCGCAGAGCCGAATTTTAATTCTAAACCGCCCGTTTGCTCTGTCGTCAACACGCCTTCTTGGTACAATTCCATGGCGGCTGCGACGGTTGCACCAAAAGAAATTGGATCCATGCCATCTTCATTACATAAGAAATTGGCATAAGTGAGCGCGTCCAAATCATCTACGCCCGTGTCAGAACCCAAAGCCCAAGCGGCTTCGTATTCGAGTCCACCTGATGCGCCCCAATATTGGGGTTTGTTGACAATCGTGTAATGCTCTTTATCGATTGTAGAAATACGACCGCAGGCAATTGTACAACTAAAACACGCGGCATTGGTGACTAAATTGGGTTTATTATCACTGGCGCGGGGTTCGTGCATCGCTTCGCCAGAGATTTTATGCGCGCCTTCAAAATGGACTTCGCGCCAATTACGGGTTGGCATTGCGCCCACTTCGTTGATCACGTTCATTAACACTTGTGTGCCGTATTGCGGCAAACCTTGCCCCGTGACGGCATTGTTATGTAACACTTCTTTACCTTTACGCACGGCTTCCATAAAGGCTTTAGGGTCTTTAATATTGGCGACTCCTTTTGTGCCACGAACGACAACGGCTTTTAAATTCTTGGAAGCCATCACCGTTCCCACACCAGAACGTCCTGCGGCACGATGTAAGTCATTGATAACGCCCGCAAATAAACAACCTTGTTCCGCCGAACGTCCCACCGTAGCAATACGGATTAATGGGTCTTGGTGTTTTTGGCGAATGAGTTTATCGGCTTCCCACGCAGATTGTCCCCAGATAAAACTGGCATCGCGTAATTCAGGTTTATCATTTTCTAAAAATAAATACACGGGTTTGGGGGATTTACCTTCAAAAATAATCATGTCCCAGCCGGCCATTTTGATTTCTGCCCCGATAAAGCCGCCTGAATTAGAACAAGCAATCGTGCCAGTCAGGGGACTTTTGGTCACCACAGAATAACGGCCACCCGTAGATGCAGGCGTACCTGTCAAGGGGCCTGTGGTCATGATCAATTTATTTTCTGGGGATAAGGCGTTGATTTTCGGATCGATTTCTGAGATCAAATATTTACTGGCCAAGCCGCGTTGTCCGAGATACAAGGTTGCCCATTCCATATTCAGAGGTTCAGGTTTACACGTGCCTTCGGTCAAATTGACGCGCAGTACTTTTCTTGTCCATGCCATAATACAGTTACTCCTAAAAACGAGGGATTTAAAGTGAAAAATGATGATTAAGCGGCGTGTGACGTGCCAGTTTTTGCAGCCCAAGCGCGCATTTTATCGAGGCCGGTCCAATTGGCATCGACATAAGTAATGGCTTGCGTGGGGCAGGCTTCGGCACATTTCGGATCGCCGCCGCATAAATCACATTTCACCACTTTACCGGTTTCTTGGCTGTAATTAACGGTGCCAAATGGGCAAGCAATCGTGCAAACTTTACAGCCCACACATAAAGAAGTTAATACTTCTTTTGCGCCCGTTCCTCGATTGACGCGAATGGCTTCCACTGGGCAAGCGTGCAAACACCAGGCTTCAGCGCATTGCGTGCAGGTGTAAGGCACAAAGCGGCCTTCATGTTCAAAATTAAACACTTTAATCCGCGATTTAGACGGGTTAAAAACGCCTTCATTTTCGTAAGAACAAGCCATTTCACATTGTAAACAGCCTGTGCATTTAGCGGGATTAATATGTAAAGACTTTTGCATTAAGTTTCTCCTCACCATAAATCGCCATAAAGAAATATGGTGTTTGGTGTTGTTATTGTTGACAGGGTTAAGTCAGACGTTTTTGCGTCCACGATCCCTTATTGTGGCGTTGCTATGCAGCAAGAACTAGGCCGATACTAAATATATTCTAATACAATGATATTAAAAGAAATTTAATGATAAACCATAAAGTAGATTTGATTCAAGACCAGAAAAGCTGTGCTTCATTTTTGGGACAATATGTTGCAGGTGTCACGGGAAAAGATTAACAGTGAGCGAAAACGAAACGGATCATTTTATAGCCATACAAAATGGCCGCTTGAATTTAATCCAATCAATAAAATACAGCCGTGACAAAACAAACAGAGGCAATGGAAACACATAAATGTAATTCTTCATTTTAAGGCCTATTTTAAATTTATATTACTGATGATTTTTGCTACCATTAACAGGCACATTAGCCAAAATACCCTCACTTGGAGAAAAAATCATGTTTAAAAATTTAAAATTAAAAAATAAGTTACTATTTTCTTTCTTTCTTATTACTACCCTTTCAACCGCTGCGACCACTTTATTTTCTATTTATTATTTCTCGCATAAGATTCATGAAGAAGCCACGTACAATATGCGCAAATATATTCGTGTGGCCGATTTGGTTTATAAAAATAAAATTATGGAATCTCGCAATGGTGTTTCTATCATGGCGGCGGATGGTGGATTGCAGATTTTAGTGAATTTCACCATACGCAATAAGATTAATGAATATTTAGAAAAATCTTTACAAAATACCCGCGATTATCACCAAGTGGTGGTGGTTAATACGCAAAATGAAATACTAGCCCAAGCCAATACCAGTGCTTTTAGCGAATTAGAACAACTCAGCTATCAAGACAATGAGCTAATTAAACAAGCTCTATTAAGAAAACAGCCCGTGGCGGCTACTGAAAAAATAATGTTGGCACAAATACCTTTATTATCTATTTCGGCCGCCGCGCCCATTCCTAAAAGCAGCAATGTGGTTAAACAAAACTCAAATCCCAGTTCATCAGAACCTGAATTTACAGGCGTGGTTTTAGTGCGTTATTTGCTTAATAGCAGCGATGTGGTTTTAAATAATATTAAAGAATTATTAGATGTCACTGCGGCTATTTATCATGAAAATGTCATTATTGACGCCAAAATTGCTAATGAACACACTCAACCTGTTATTCCTGCTGAATTATATCAATACTTAATGACAGGAAAACAAAAAGAAGCCGAAAAAATAGACATTCGCTCTCAAGGACAATTAGCCGAATATAAAGTATTAACTGATATTTTACAGCAACCCATTGGCGTTTTAGGCATCAATATCTCAGCACAACCTTATGTCGATACCACCCAACATGCGGCGCAAACTTTAGTTTTCATTATGGTGTTGTGCATTTTAATGGCTTCATTATTAGGCTACTTATTGGCGCGCAGTATTTTAATTCCCATTTACCAATTATTAACAGGCGTTAAACGGGTCACTTCGGGAGATTTATCGTACGAGATTATGATTAATTTAAAAGATGAATTAGGTACATTAGCCCATTCTTTTAATAGCATGTCTCACCAACTTAATGATTTATTTAATACTTTAGAACAACGCATTGCCGATGCCACGCGCCAATTGCAAAATACTCTCGCCCACATGACGGCAATTATTGACAATATGGCGGATGGTTTATTAGTGACGGATACCAAAGGGCGAGTAATTCGTTATAACCCTGCATTATCAGCAATGTTTCCCGAACAAAAAAATTTGCAAGGGCAGCCTTTTGCTGCGTTATTAAACACAGAAATTGCCGACATTACCAGCCGTTCTCAAGAAGAAATAAACGCCACCCATTCGGTGGAATTAGCCTTAACACAACAGCGTTTTGCTAAAGCCGTGGCCACGGCCATTATTCAAAAAGATGCCTTTGATGAAAATCATCAACATCATTATATTGGCTCGCGTTATATAGGCACCGTTATTTTAATTCGAGATATTACCCGCGAAAAAGAAATTGACCAAATGTTAAAAAACACTGTAGATACGTTGACTCGAGTTGGCACGGCATTGTCTGCGGAAAATGATTTAACTCGGCTATTAGAATTGTGTGTTTCTGAGGCGCGTCGTTTAATGAATGCGGATGCGGGCAATTTATATATTTTAGAACAGAATGTTTTAAAATTTAAAATTATTCAAAATCGCACCATGAATTTATTTTTAAATGATAATTCACCCGAATTGGCGAATTTAGAAACAATTGAGTTAGACAGTGATTTTTTTGTGGCAAAGTGTGCTAAAGAAAAGCGCATTTTAGTGGTGAATGAACAAGAAATAAGTCAACAGAGAGAACATATTAATTTATTTGTAGGTTATCCGCTACAACAAATGTTAGTTGTTCCTTTACTCGACCGCTTGCAAAACATTGTGGGCGTGTTGGAATTGATCAATCCATCAGACCCGAAAACAGGCAAATATGTTTTAACCGATAGTAACCAAATTGAAATTATTAATTCTCTCGCTTCACAAACTGCTGTAGCCATTGATAATGCGCGTAATTATCAGCGGATTGAGCATAAAAATATTGCTTTTAAACGCTTCGTGCCAACTGAATTTTTATCCCGCTTAGGACATCAAGAAATTGAACAAGTGCAGTTGGGTAATGCGTCTCAAGAAAAAATGTCTGTTTTATTTGCTGACATTCGTTCTTTTACCGATATTTCTGAGCATTTGACCGCAGAAGAAACCTTTCATTTTCTCAATGAATATTTGCATTGTATTGGCCCTAATATTTCTGTTAATGGCGGCTTTATTGACAAATATATTGGTGATGCCATTATGGCATTATTCCCTGGTCACAGTGTGAATATGGGATATGATGCGGTGGCGGCAGCGGTGGGCATGATGCGGCAATTAACTGTCTTAAATAATAAACGATTAAGCCAACAATTGCCGCCAATTCATATTGGGATTGGCATTCATACGGGCGCATTAACTTTGGGCATTATTGGTTTTGAAACGCGCTTAGAAAGTACGGTGATTGGAGATACCGTTAATCTGGCTTCTCGCTTAGAAAGCCTAACAAAAAAATATGGCATTAACATCGCTATTACCGCTAACACATTGTCTTATTTAAGTGCGGAACATACTTTTTTAATTCGAGAAATGGATACGGTGCGCGTTAAAGGTAAAGAAGATGCCATTACTTTTTATGAAGTCTTTGATGCTGATGAATCTATTATGCGGAATTATAAACAAGCAACATTGTCTGATTATCAATGTGCATTAAAATCTTATAAAGAAAAAGACTGGGCGCAAGCCTTAACTCAATTTGAACGTATCGCTCAATATGCACCAGAGACAGATCATATTGTGCAGATTTATTGCACTCGCTGCCGAGAATTTTTAACTAATCCTCCAGATGAAAATTGGGATGGAATTACGCGATTAATGGATAAATAAAGGTTTATTTATGAAGTTACATTTAGAAGATATTTTAGGTTATCGCATTCAATCTTATCAACAAGGGCAAATTAAAATTAATGATACGATGTATCGAGATCATTTAATTGTCATGCCCCATCAGTTATTAGCTTGGACAATTGCCGATCCATTGGCGATTTCTATGGCAGAAATGGAGGTCATTTTAGCCCATCGGCCGGAATTAATTGTGTTAGGTACGGGGGCTTTGCAACGTTTTCCGCATCGCAGTGTCATGGAAGCGGTTTTACAAATGGGCATTGGCTTAGAAGTGATGGCAACGCAAGCCGCTTGTTATACTTATAACATTGTTGCCGCTGAAGGGCGACAGGTCGCGGCTGCGTTGCTGTTAGAACCACATTAAAAAAATGTGAGAAAACAAGCGATTACCAACGCTCGCCTTCATTAAGAATAGTAATTTCTACCCGTCGATTTTTTTGGCGGCCGGTTTCTGTCGCATTACTTTCGATGGGGCGGGCTTTACCGTAGCCATGAGTAATAATACGTTGCGGTGATACGCCACGTTGTACCAACGCCATACGCACCGATTCGGCACGTTGTTCAGACAAACCTTGGTTGTACGCATCGCCGCCGCGATCATCGGTATGACCTTCGATCAGGACGTTACGATTTTGATTCTGATTTAAAAAATCAGCGATTTTATTGAGATTATGCGTGGCACTGGGTAAAAGTTCAGCTTTTGCCGTTTCAAATAACACATCTCCCAAAGTCAGCACTAAACCTTTTTCGGTTTGTCGTCCTTGTAACTCCTTGATTTGTTCTTGCAATTCACGGTTTTGCGCCAGTAAACGTTCGGCTTGTTTTTGGGCTTCTTCGGCTTGTAAACGAGCGCGTTCGGCTTGTTCTTGTGCCAATTGGGCTTCTCTGGCTTTTTGGTCGATTTGCTGGGCTTTTTGGCTTAATTCCCGCTCGCGTGACATCAATACCACTTCACCTTGTTGTTTTGACAAGGTATCTCGTTCCAATTCGGCAGCGCGGCGCGTACCGACCGCTTGGGCAATTTCGGCTTGACGCTGTGCCAAATAGGCTAAATGTTGCATTTGCACGGAATTATCGGCACTTTCGGCTTGTTTTAACGCTTTCTCCGCGTCATATAAGGCCGTTTGGGCGTAAGTAGAGACATTCGGATCATTTTTTGCGGTCGAAAAAGTGCTGCGGGCATCTTTTAAAATGCTGTCTTTTTCGGGTACACCGCTGCATCCCCACAAAAGCCCGCTTAACGTCGTAACACCAATAGCGAGTTTGGTGTAATGGGCTGCCCTGCTCATTTTCATAATACAATTCTCCTCAGCGTTGCGTTCAACGAGTTCAACTGGAATTAGCGATTGATTTCGCGGCGTAATGTTTCAATACTGCGACGCAAGTCTTCGGTGGCTTGACGCGCACGGATAGATTGCACTTTTGCCTCAGCCAAGCGGGCATCCATGAGGGCTTGATCGGCAAGATGTTCTGCTGTTTCGTAGTCTTCATTGGCAACAGCGGCTTTGGCTTGTGCCAATTTGTCTTCGGCGCGGCGCAATTCGATCAGTTCACGCGCTTCAGTATCACGTGCGGTATTGATAAACGATTCAGCGGTGGTCAATTTTTCTGTTGGTGGCTGTTTATTGCTGCCACATCCAGACAGCAGGGTGACTGCGCATAATGCCGACACTGTCAGTCCAGCATAGCGAGCAAATCTAGTTTTGGTCATGAGTCCAGTCCTCTTAACAATTAAAAGGGATAAAACGCCTGAGATAGTCCCATTGCATTTTTTTTCAAGTTTTGCTGAGAAAATTCAGCAAATTTTATGTCGAAGATTATTTTACCGTATCATTTTGTGCTTAAATTCAGCCGAGCATTAGAACGTTCGACAAGCCTAATAGGCTTTTAAAACCTATTAGGTTTGCTTATCTGCGCTTAATTCGTGGTCATGCGCAAATTATCAGGAATGGTTAAACCTTGCTCTTGATAATACTTTAAAGCACCGGGATGTAACGGCATTGGCAAGGCGTTTAAGGCATATTCCAACGCAATTGCACTGGCTGATTTATGAATGGTTTGCAAAAAAGATAAATTCTCATAAATCATCTTCACAATCTGATACACCGCTTCCTCACTCACATCATCCCGAACCACCAATAAATTGCCTTGAGCAATACTGTTTATCACATCCGTTTGCTTAGGATAACTATCCGCCGGAATGGAATAACGTAACCATAATGGATATTGTTGATTAATGGTGGCTAACTGCTCATCGGTGATGTTTAGAATCGCCAAATTTTCTCCCACTGTCGCAAAAGCCCGTGATACCGCATTAACTGGCACACCACCGGGAGTGTACATCCCTGAGATAATACCGTTTTGTAACGCATCGGAAGCAGGGCCGTAACCCAATGGATTCAACGTAAAAACCGTCTCCGGCACAATCCCCAAAGCCGACAAAATATAACGCCCAGAACCCTCTGACCCCGAACCCGGTAAACCTAAACTGAAATTTATCGCCGATAATTCTTGTAAATCAGCCAACGTTCCCGATTTCACAAATTGTTTGTGCAAAACAAAATGTTCTACATTATGCCATAAGGTGGTGACGGCACGCAATTGTTTATACGCCCCTTGCGCGCTCAATTCTCCCGTGCCATTCCATGCCCACGCACCATATAAACTTTGCAATATGGCAAATTGTGCCTGATCGTTTCTCAGAAAATCAATATTTTGCGCAGAACCCGCCGAGCTAATCGCCGATAAAGAAATACCCGTTTTGGGTTCTAACTTGACTTTACTCACGGTCGCAATCGCCACACCCATAGGGTAAAACGTGCCACCTGTAGTAGCTGTTGCCAATACATAGCTGCGGTTTGTATTTTCTTCGGTGGGGGGGGCTTGAGTTTCTTGGGTTTCTTGTGCGACAACTAGACTGGATATAAAACAAACCAACGCACTGACCCACAGTCTGCGCCAGAAAAACTTTGTGGTCATAATATACTCCGTAGATGGTGTAGGGTGGAACGAATGAGTTTAACTGTCTGGTGTTAAAATTGTGTTAGCGGCCACGGGTAAAGTATTGGGATAATCCAATGTATAATGGAGTCCGCGACTCTCGCGGCGTAATAATGCCGAACGAATAATTAAATCAGCCACTTGCACTAAATTACGCAACTCAATCAAATCATTACTGACACGGAAATGGCTGTAATATTCAAAAATCTCACTTTCTAACAATTCAATACGACGTTTAGCACGTTGTAGACGTTTTTTCGTGCGCACAATGCCCACATAATCCCACATAAATCGCCGCAATTCATCCCAATTGTGCGACACCACCACTTCCTCATCCGAATCCGTCACCCGACTTTCATCCCACGCCGGTAGCAACGGCACCCGAATATCTGATTGCGCTTTGCGTAAAATATCCTCACTGGCTGAATGTGCAAACACCAAACATTCTAACAATGAATTACTTGCCATGCGATTCGCGCCGTGTAATCCAGTATGAGCGACCTCACCGATGGCGTACAAATTTTCTACGTCGGTGCGTCCCGACAAATCGGTCATCACACCGCCGCAGGTGTAATGCGCCGCAGGAACAATCGGCAACGGTTGATGCGTCATGTCATAACCAAATTCTAAGCAACGATGATAAATATTAGGAAAATGATTAATAATAAAATCAGCAGGTTGATGACTAATGTCTAAAAATAAACAATCACTGCCTAAGCGTTTCATTTCATGGTCAATGGCGCGAGCCACAATATCTCGCGGTGCCAATTCAGCCCGTGGATCGAATTGCGACATAAACGGTGTGCCGTCGGGTAACAGTAAACGCCCTCCTTCACCGCGTACGGCTTCACTGATTAGAAATGATTTGGCTTGCGGATGATATAAACAGGTGGGATGAAATTGGATAAATTCCATATTTGCCACGCGACAACCCGCTCTCCATGCCATTGCAATGCCATCTCCCGTGGCCACATCGGGATTGCTGGTATACAAATACACTTTGCCCGCGCCCCCCGTCGCAAGAATCACAAAACGAGCGCGAACCACATCCACTTTAGCCGTTTCTCTATTATACAAATACGCGCCCAAACAACGACGACCCGCCAAACCCAATTTATGTGTGGTAATCAAATCGACCACCAAATGCCGTTCTAAAATTTGGATATTAGAATGATTTTTAGCCCGATCTGCCAACGTCGTTGCCACAGCGCGCCCCGTGGCATCTTCGACATGAATCACCCGACGATGACTGTGGCCGCCTTCGCGGGTTAAATGATACGTCACTTGGCCATTGTCTCGGTTGACTTCTTGCGTAAAAGGAACGCCTTGCGAAATCAGCCAATCAATACGCGCTGGCCCCTGAGAAACCGTAAATTCCACCACCCGCGGGTCGCATAAACCCGCGCCCGCATCTAAAGTGTCTTGTACATGCGCCGCCACAGAGTCATCTTCTCCCATGACAACCGAAATACCACCCTGCGCATATTGGGTGCTGCCCGAATCAATCAAATCTTTAGAAAGAACCACGACCCGCAGCGAATCAGCCAGCATCAGTGCTAAACTAAGCCCCGCCGCACCGCTACCAATAACCAGCGCGTCACATTCGAGTTGTTCTTGATTCATGGTGAGTTCCTTTTTTTATGAATAATGAATAATTATTTTTTTGAGAATTATAAAGATAAAGGGGGGGTGATTCATAGAGCGATTGTTGTGTCTGAATCAGAAATGAGCGACTTGTTTAATGTACAGAATTAATACCTACTTATCATGTGTTTTTACAAATAATAGTTTTTGTCAATGCTTTTTCAGACAAAAAATTTTATGAAGCGGTTAATTTTGCTATAATTCACCATTCCCCATTAGATAACACGTCGCGTTTGGAGTGCTTAATCATGATTGAAGAATATGGCGTTGTGGTTGAAGTCAGTGACACTTATGCGTGGATCAAAACTCAACGACAAAGCAGTTGCGGTCATTGTTCATCCAGCAGCGGCTGTGGCACTGCTACTTTAGCGCAAGTGCTAGGACAAAAGTATAATGAAATACGCGTTATGAATCACTTACAGGTGCAAGTCGGTGATCACGTGGTGATCGGCTTGGAAGAACAAGCCTTAGTGCGTAGCTCTTTATTACTGTACCTATTGCCCTTATTAACGCTGTTCACCGCCGCAGTCGCGGTGGAAAGTCTGGCCAGCATAGGGCTATTTGCGGCCGATGAACGCTACAGCCTGCTGGGTGGTTTACTTGGATTTGTGGGGGGACTGTTGGGCGTGCGCTGGTGGTCGCAACGCTTGGCGGATGACAGCCGTTATCAACCGGTGTTGTTGAAAACATTACCATAAAGTGTGCCGTAACGTCCCTCTTTCTCTGTATTTTTTCTGATGATTTAGGAATTGAAAATTGATTAAATTAAGCAAAAAGGATTCGTCCATGACGACAGTCGCAAAGAAGATAACCCGCAATGGGCTGATGATCGGTGTGTTGAGTGTGTGGTGTGTACTGATTTTTTGGAATACATCATTGCACGCCACTAATTTGCCTGACTTCACCCCACTGGTCGAACAATACGGCCCCGCCGTGGTAAATATCAGCACCAGCAGTCGCAAAACAGAAGAAAATTCTGAACACGGCGGCGGAGGGCGTAGCCTTCCTGAACTTCCAGAAGACAGCCCTTTTAACGAATTTTTCCGCCGTTTTTTTGATGAACAACCCGAAGGCGGTTTTATGGAAGAGCTTCCTTCTACTTCTTTGGGGTCTGGTTTTATCATTTCTGCGGATGGTTATGTGGTGACGAATAATCACGTGATAGAAGAATCAGGCGAGATTATTGTGCGATTGAATGATCGTCGGGAATTTGTTGCACAATTAATTGGTGCGGATAAACGCAGTGATTTGGCTTTATTAAAAGTGGAAGCCACGGATTTGCCCACAGTTAAATTAGGCAGTTCTAGTGCGTTAAAAGTGGGTGAATGGGTATTGGCGATTGGTTCGCCGTTTGGTTTTGAATATTCAGTGACTGCGGGTATTGTCAGTGCGAAAGGGCGCAGTTTACCCAAAGACACTTATGTGCCATTTATTCAAACCGATGTGGCCATTAACCCCGGCAATTCAGGTGGGCCTTTGTTTAACATGGCCGGCGAAGTGGTTGGAGTTAATTCCCAAATTTATAGCCGTACCGGTGGCTTTATGGGTTTATCTTTTGCCATTCCCGTTGATATGATGATACATATCGTAGAACAGTTAAAGGCGAATGGTAAAGTGACTCGTGGCTGGTTGGGCGTGTTAATTCAAGATGTGACACGAGAATTAGCCGAGTCTTTTGCGATGGATAAACCACAAGGGGCTTTGGTCGCGCAAGTATTGCCAAATAGTCCAGCCGAAGCGGCGGGCTTTCAAGTCGGCGATATTATTTTAAAATTCAATGGTAAAACAATTGAACGTTCAGCGGAATTACCGCCATTGGTTGGTATGTCTGAACTGGATAAACCTGCGGTCGCTGAGGTGTTGCGTGGCAGTGAGGTGTTAAACATTGACGTGATCGTGTCTGAACTGCCCCCAGAAGAAGAAGTTCGTTCTGCGGCACGCGGTCAAGGCTCCAGCACCACCAGCAATCGCATGGGTGTCTCTGTCATGGCATTGACCCCCGAACAGCGCAAAGAATTAAATATCGCTGAAGATGGTGTGTTAGTGCAGAAAGTGGAACGCGGCCCCGCTCAAGAGGCTGGGATTCGTGACAATGATGTCATTGTGATGTTGGATGGCAAACGGGTCAAAGATGTGAAACACTTCAGTGAATTGGTGTCTGGCTTAGAAGCCGGCCGCACTGTTCCTGTGTTGATCAATCGTCGCGGTAATCCTTCATTTTTGGCCTTAAAAATCCCAAAATGAGCCGTGAGATCATGGCATTTACGCTGTATTCGCGTGAAGGTTGTCATTTGTGTGAAGACATGATGCGAGAACTTTCCGCGTTACAGCGTGATCAGGCGTTTACCGTGCATATCGTCGATATTGACACTGATCCCGATTTGCAAGCGCGTTATGATCGCAAAGTGCCTGTGTTGGCGCATGGAGACGTGGAATTGACTTATTATTTTCTTGATGAAGCGTTGTTTTTGGATTACTTGAAACGTTGAGCTTATTTTCTTACCTCGTCTGAATCCCAATTTTCCTATGGCGATTCAGACTTTATTATGTGTTTCTCTAGGAGTTGATGAATGCGACGAATTGTAATTTTAGGGGCGGGATTTGCGGGCTTAACAGCCATTCGTCAATTGCGCAAAGCAGGCTGTCGGGATTCGATTACTTTGGTATCACCGCAACCGATATTGCATTTTTATCCCAGTCTCATTTGGGTGCCGGCGGGATTGCGCAGTGAAGCGGATTTAAATATTCCGTTGGATAATTTTTTGGCGCGTCATCAGGTGCATTTTCATCAGGGACACGTCACAGGCTTGTCTCCCGATCAACAGCGGGTTCATACCGATAAGGGCGATCTGAGTTACGATCAATTATTGATTGCGACGGGAGGGCGTTTTATTAAAAAATTGCCCGGTATTGAACATGTTTACACGCCCTGCGAAGGCTACGCACCCACCAAAGCCTACAGTGATCGTTTAGCAGAATTACAAAGTGGGACATTGGCTTTTGGTTTTGCGTCCAATCCGAATGAACAATCAGCAATGCGTGGGGGGCCGATTTTTGAGTTTTTATTTGGCATCGATACGCTACTGCGACAACAGGGACGACGCGACCGTTTTAAAATGGTGTTTTTCAATCCAGCGGCTGAACCCGGTAAGCGTTTGGGAGAAAAGGCGGTTAAACACCTGTTAGCGGAAATGGGCAAGCGCGGAATCGAAACCCATTTGGGACACAAAATGAAAGGATTTTCTGCCAACAGTGTGATGACGGAAGGCGGGAATATTTCTAGCGATCTCACCTTATTTATGCCGGGCATGACGGGGCCGGTTTGGGCAGAAAAGAGTGGTTTGCCGTTATCGCCGGGGGGATTTTTTAAGGCGACAGAACAGTGTCAAGTAGAAGGTTTTGCGAGTATTTTTGTAGCGGGTGATGCGGGGAGTTATCCGGGACCTGATTGGTTGCCGAAACAAGCCCATATTGCCGATTTACAAGCCGAAACCGCCGTAAAAAATATGTTAGCCACACAACGCGGTCAAGCGGCTGATGCGGTATTTAAAACGGAACTGATTTGTATTGTCGATACCTTAAACAGTGGCATGTTGGTGTATCGAGACACGCAACGGGCGCGTTTATTACCGAAATTACCGATTTTTCACTGGTTAAAGCGGGCATTTGAATGGAGTTATTTGCGGACTTATCGTTAAAAATGAGGAGTCTACAAAATGACTCCCACTCCCATCACATAAACCACCGCAATGTCATCAAATTGCGCTATCATAATCAGTTTCATCATGAATTGGCAGCGCATATTGTATTTTACTTGCTCTAGTAATATAACTAGGCTGCTTCTTTCTCCACTGTTTCAATAGCGAAGAAAACATCTATGACCGATACCTTGTTGTTCACGTCCGAATCTGTTTCAGAAGGACATCCTGATAAAGTCGCTGATCAAATTTCCGATGCGGTTTTGGATGCCATCTTAACCCATGATAAGCAAGCCCGCGTGGCCTGTGAAACCCTGATTAAAACAGGCATGGTTTTGGTGGCCGGCGAAATCACCACCCACGCCAATGTTGACATCGAAGCCCTTGTGCGCCAAACGGTGAAAAATATTGGTTATAACAGTTCCGTAATCGGTTTTGACGCGGACTCTTGTGCGGTGCTGTCGGCTATTGGTAAACAATCGGCGGACATCGCTATGGGTGTCGATCATGCCGATGATCACGAACAAGGGGCAGGCGATCAAGGTTTAATGTTCGGTTATGCCACCAATGAAACCGATGTATTAATGCCCGCGCCTATCACTTACGCCCATCGTTTGGTGAGACGACAAGCCCATGTGCGGAAAAACGGTATTCTTAGTTGGTTACGTCCCGATGCCAAAAGTCAAGTGACCTTCCGCTATCAAGACGGTAAACCCGTGGGCATTGATGCAGTGGTATTATCCACGCAACATGATCCCGACATCAGCAACAAGGCGTTGCATGAAGCGGTCATGGATGAAATTATTAAACCTGTGTTACCTGCGGAATGGTTGGATAAAGATACCCGTTATTACATTAACCCCACCGGCCGTTTTGTGATTGGTGGCCCCGTGGGCGATTGCGGCTTGACCGGGCGTAAAATTATTGTTGATACCTATGGCGGCATGGCGCGGCATGGGGGCGGTGCATTTTCGGGCAAAGACCCGTCAAAAGTGGATCGTTCAGCCGCGTACGCAGCGCGTTATGTGGCGAAAAATATTGTGGCCGCCGGTTTAGCCGAACGCTGCGAAATTCAAGTGTCTTATGCCATTGGCGTGGCTGAACCCACCTCAATTCGGGTAGAAACCTTCGGCACGGGCAAAATCGAAGAAAAACGTTTAACTGATTTGGTACGAGAACATTTTGACTTGCGTCCACGCGGGTTAATTGCCATGTTAGACTTGTTACATCCGATTTATCAACCGACGGCAGCTTATGGGCATTTTGGCCGTGATGACTTAGATTTAACGTGGGAACGTACCGATAAAGCGGATATGTTACGCGAAGCGGCCGCCGTTTAATTTTTTTAGTATTTTTTATCTTGTTTGAGGATTAGAGACTAATGAGTTCACAACCCGTGATTAATTTAACGCCCGATTATAAAGTGGCTGACATGAGTTTAGCCGCTTGGGGTCGCAAGGAAATTGCGATTGCTGAAACCGAAATGCCAGGGTTAATGGCGATTCGTCAAGAATATCAACAACAACAGCCGTTAAAAGGCGCACGTATCGCTGGTTGTTTACACATGACCATTCAAACGGCGGTGTTGATTGAAACCTTGATCGCGTTGGGCGCGGAAGTGCGTTGGTCATCGTGCAATATTTTCTCTACGCAAGATCATGCCGCAGCCGCTATTGCTGCGGAAGGAATTCCTGTTTTTGCATGGAAAGGTGAGAGCGAATCAGAATATGAATGGTGCATTCAACAAACCATTTTTGGCCCCAATAATTGGCGGCCGAATATGATTTTAGATGATGGTGGCGATTTGACCTTAATTATGCACCAACAATACCCTGAATTAATTCAGCAAGTCAAAGGCGTTTCTGAAGAAACCACCACAGGCGTACATCGTTTATACGAAATGATGAAAGCAGGGACTTTAAAAACGCCCGCGATTAACGTCAATGATTCTGTCACTAAATCGAAATTTGACAATTTATATGGTTGTCGGGAATCGTTAATGGACGGGATTAAACGCGCCACCGATGTCATGATTGCGGGCAAGGTGTGCGTGGTGTTGGGATATGGCGATGTGGGCAAGGGCAGCGCGCAAGCCTTTCGCGGTTTAGGGGCGACAGTATGGGTGACGGAAATTGATCCCATTTGCGCCTTACAAGCGGCTATGGAAGGCTATCGCGTGGTGACAATGGAACAAGCCGCGTCGATTGGCGATATTTTCGTGACGGCAACAGGTAACGTCGGTGTGATCACTTTAGAACACATGCAGCAAATGAAAGATCAAGCGATTGTGTGCAATATTGGTCATTTCGATTCAGAAATTGAAATTGCCCAGTTGCGCCAATATCGTTGGGAAAATATTAAGCCGCAAGTGGATCATGTGATTTTCCCTGATGGTAAGCGTTTGATTGTGTTAGCGGAAGGGCGTTTGGTCAACTTAGGTTGTGCCACGGGACATCCCAGTTTTGTCATGTCCAGTTCTTTTACCAATCAAGTGTTAGCACAAATTGAGCTGTGGCAACATGGCGACCGTTATGAAAATAAAGTGTATGTGTTGCCTAAGCATTTAGATGAAAAAGTGGCTTCTCTGCATTTGAAACGTTTGGGCGTACAATTGACGCAATTAACGCCAGAACAAGCCGATTATTTAGGCGTTTCAGTCACAGGCCCTTTTAAACCTGAGCATTATCGCTACTAATGCGTGACTTATCGTAATTTTTTCTCAGGGATAACGTCTTTTATTGGGTTTTTAATTCATAAAAGAGGTTATCCCTGTTTTTATCAGTGATTTTTCTGATTTTATGAAATTAATTATTGTCAGCGGATTATCGGGCGCGGGTAAAACCATTGCACTGCATAGCTTAGAAGATATGGGCGTGTATTGTGTGGATAATTTGCCCGTTTGTTTATTGCCTGCTTTTATCGAACACGTGCCGCAATTAGGGCAGTTACATGATTGTGTGGCTGTGGGTGTGGATGCGCGCAGTGCGTCAACGCATGAAATGCCTAAATTACTCGATACTTTAATGCAATTAACGTTGCCTTTAGAAATTTTATTTTTAGAATCAGAAGATGCGGTGTTAATTAAACGCTTTAGCGAAACGCGCCGTAAACATCCTTTAACCACAGATCAATTGCCTTTGGCTGAAGCGATTCGTCATGAGCGAGCTTTATTAGCTCCTTTGGCGACCAGAGCCGATATTCGCATTAATACCAGTCAAATGCACGTGCATCAATTGCGCGATATGATTCGGGCGCGGGTGGGTTTACAACCTTCGGAGCAATTGTCTTTATTGTTTCAATCTTTTGGTTTTAAATATGGCGTGCCGAGTGATGTTGATTTTGTGTTTGATGTGCGTTGTTTGCCTAATCCTTATTGGCAGATGGAATTGCGTCACCAAACGGGTCAAGAAAGCGATGTGCAGCAATTTTTACAATCGCAACCGCAAGTGCAGCAAATGTTATCTAGCATTCGAGATTTTTTAGAACAATGGTTGCCTGCTTTTATTGCCGACAATCGCAGTTATTTAACGATTGCGATTGGTTGCACGGGTGGACGACATCGTTCGGTTTATATTGCAGAACAATTAGCCCTTCATTTTAAAACGAATCGACGCGGTGTTTTATTGCGTCATCGGGAATTATCATGAGTATTTCTATTTTATTGATTACCCATGATGATATTGGGATTAGCTTAATTGGCAGTTTAGAGCAGATGTTTGGACAATTACCGTTGACCATTAAAGCCTTGCCCATTCGTCATGAATCAGAACCGTTAAGTTTTTGTTATCATGCAGAGAATTTTTGCAGTCGTTTAAACGAAGGGGATGGGGTATTGGTATTAACGGATTTATTTGGTGCAACGCCCTGCAATATCGCCTGTAGTTTAATTCATAATCGTTATCCTGTGCGCGTGATTGCGGGGGTTAATTTGCCGATGTTAATTAAAATTATGAATAACCCGAAAGAAAGTTTAGATAATTTAGCCAAATTGGCGATAAAAGGCGGTTGTCAAGGGATATTAGATGTGAATCAATTAATGTAGCACTTTTTGTCAGAATTAGAATTGATGGAAGGTCTAAATTTTCAGCGATTTTATCGGGCAAATTGAGCATGCTGTGAGGGGTGTCTTTCTACACCAGTAATTCGCAAAACGCCATTTTTTCGCTTATAATCGGCAGGCTATTCGTTGTCAATGACTGAAAAAATAAGGTTTTCTTAAAATCATAACGCGCAACGCTCTCATTTCTAAAATAAAAATTTATCCATAGCATTTTGCATATTCTCCCTCCAAAAACACCATGAATGAATCAACGCCTCCACCAGTACAACCGCCATCACCGCCGCGTTATCGGCGGGGAATTTATTTATTACCGAATTTATTTACCACAGCGGCCTTATTTTCAGGTTTTTATGCCATTGTAGCGGCGATTAATGATCGCTTTGAAGCAGCGGCTATTGCTATTTTTATTGCCATGATTTTTGATGGTATTGATGGGCGCGTGGCGCGCATGACCAATACCCAAAGTGCATTTGGTGCGGAATATGATAGCTTGTCTGATTTGGTTTCTTTTGGACTTGCGCCTGCGTTGGTCATGTACGAATGGAGTTTAGCGGGTTTGGATAAAGCGGGCTGGTTAGCGGCTTTTATTTACACCGCGGCTACAGCACTGCGTCTCGCTCGATTTAATACCCAAGTCGGCAAATTGGATAAAGCCTATTTTCAAGGACTTCCTAGCCCTGCGGCGGCGGGTGTTTTAGCGGGATTGGTGTGGACGGTGACTGATTATGAAATGGAAGCCGCTACTTTAGCCATTCCCAGCTTAATTTTAACTGTATTAATCGGCTTATTAATGGTGAGCAATATTCGTTATCGCAGTTTTAAAGATTTAGATTTGAAAGGTAAAGTACCCTTTTTTGCCATTTTAATGATGGTATTAGTCTTTGTCTTAATTTCTATTGATCCGCCACAAGTATTATTTATTATCTTTTTGCTTTATGCGTTTTCGGGGCCTGCCTTCACTTTATTAGAATTACGTCGGCGGCGTGCTGCGCGACATGATTCTCGCCAATAATTCTATTTTGAGAAAAAACCATGTTGCATATCGAAAGTTTAAACCAATTTTACGGCGAAAGTCACACTTTATGGGACATCAATGTCACCATTCCGCAAGGGGTTTGTTTATGTCTTATGGGACGTAATGGCATGGGAAAGACAACGCTATTAAAAACATTAATGGGTTTGTTACCCGCTAAATCAGGACAAATTTTATTTGAAGGCGAACAATTGCTGCATTATCCTGCGGATATACGTCCTAAATTGGGCATTGCTTATGTGCCGCAAGGACGCGAAATTTTTCCCCAATTAACCGTGGAAGAAAATTTACACATCGGCTTAATGGCAGGCAAAGAAAAATTCAAAGAAATCCCTGAGAAAATTTTTCAACTCTTTCCTGTGTTAAAACAAATGTTAAAACGGCGCGGCGGCGATCTCTCTGGTGGACAACAACAACAATTGGCAATTGGACGCGCTTTGGCTTTTAACCCCAAATTACTCATTCTCGACGAACCCACAGAAGGCATTCAACCCAATATTGTGCGGGAAATTGGCGACATTATTTGTCATTTAAATCAAGATGAAGGAATGACGGTATTATTGGTGGAACAAAAACTGCCTTTTGCGCGCCGTGTGGCGCAAGAATTTTGCATTTTAGACAAAGGACGCGCAGTCAGTTCAGGCAAAATGACCGAATTAAATGATGACATGATTCAGAATTATTTGACGGTATAATCTCACATGCGCTAAATTTAATCCATATCCCACCCCAAAGGAGAATTCAACATGCGATCTCATTTTCTGATTACCGCGTGCTTTGCGGCTTTGTCTGTTTCTGTGGCTGTTTCTGCGCAAACATCCTTGTCTTATGAAGGCTCATCGACCATCGGCAGATTTATTAGCGATGCCAGCGAAGTCTATCCCCATGCGCGTTTTACGCTCAACACCGTGCCAGAAAGCGCGGGCGGCGAACAATGCGCAGTAAGACAGCGTTGTGATTTGGGTGGTGTAGCGCGGGAAATCGCCCCTGCCTTTTTAGAACGTGGCCTAGTCAAAACCTTGATCGCCAAAGATGCCATTGCTGCTTTAGTCCATAAAGATAACCCAATCAATGCGTTAAGCAAAGAACAATTGCGCGGCATTTTCTCAGGCAACATCAAAAATTGGTCAGAAGTGGGCGGCAACGATGCAGCAATTACCGTTTTTGTGGTCAAAGAAGCCTCAGCCACACACCAAGTATTCGCTGATGCCATCTTAGACGGACATGATTATGGCGCAGTTGAAGTGATTACGCCCGACGCAAGAATGTTGCCGACCATTAGCCGCGATGTCAATGCCATTGGACAGCTTAGCTTTGCCTTTTTAGACCCTAATTTTCAAGTCAAACCATTAACCATTGATGGACAAATCGCCAGCGTAGAAAATCCTAATTATCCCATTAGCCGACCACTTTATCTGGTTACTTATGGCGAACCTAAAGGCGCGGTTAAAGATTTCTTAGATTGGACATTATCTCCAGAGGGACAAGCAGTGATTAAAAAGCGTTTTGTCGGGGTAAAATAATGCTTTAAATAGCAAAATTAAACCATTTATAAAACTTTTCTGTCAGAATCAGAATTTACAGAATTTTGGGATTTTCAGAATTAAGAAATAAAAAGCTGATTGAAAATAAACGACTGGCAAGAATCAATTTTGAAAATTCTTTAATTCCGTAAATTCTGATTCTGACAAAATGAGGGTAAGTGTGATGATTATTTTTCGGCGATTGCAAACTAAATTTATTTTTATTTTAGGCTGTTTCATGACATTTATGCTCATCGCGGTATTAGGCACATTAGTTATTGTGAATAGCCAAACTTCCGATGCCGCCGCCATAGGCATTGCCGCACGTCAACAAACGCTTATTTTAACCATCCAAAATCAAACCAATACGTTAATTTTAGCCCTAGAAAGCCAATCTTCTACCACAGAAAAAATGGCAACATTAAGCCATTCTATAGCTCTTTTTAGCCATAGTTTGCAGGCGTTATTACACGGTGGAAAAGCAGAAGATACGAATGGGGAATTAATCGAATTACCCATGAGTCCCGCACTGGTTAAAGAAAAATTACTTTCCGTAGAGCAGCATTGGCAACTCAGTGAAAAAGCCTTGCAGTATTTAATAAGCCCTCATTTAAATTTATTCTCTGATAACTATTATGATGCGCTTGATATATTGCGCGATAATTGGGTGGCAATTTTTGAATCTTCTCAGCAAGCCGCAGCGATATTAGAAAAGTTATCAAATCAAAAAGTTTATACCTTAAAAATTATTTTATTATCCACATTGGCTTTAACAATTATTGCCTCGTTATTTACTTTGTGGTTGGGTAAGCGGACACTGATCCGTCCTATGACCATGATGATTCACGCCATGCAGTGCATTTCACAAGCAGAACAAATTGATTTTAAAAGAAGATTACCCGATTTTGGCGTAGATGAAGTGGGAGATGTGGCGCGTTTAGTCAATGATATTTGTGAGAAACTGCAATTCGCCTATGACGAAACGCAAGCCAGTCATGCCGCTATGTCGCGCATTAAACAAGCCTTAGACAATGCGGCAACAGGCGCATTTATTATTGATACGCGAGAAACGTTAATTTATTGCAATAAAGCAGCAGAATTAATTCTTAATAAAAACTTAAAAGAAAACACGGCAGAATCTTTAATAAATCAGCCTTTTTCCCAATTAAAAACACATCTTATTGGCACATTTCCCAATAGCTTATCTGCAATAACTCATAGTTTTTCTACACGATTGACTTTGGCACATACGGAATTGGCGTGTAAAATAACGCCCGTGCTGGATCAAAAACAACAACAATTGGGTTGGGTCATGGAATGGCGAGATATTACGGTTGAAGTGTTAATTGAACAAGAAATTAATCACGTCGTCACCGCCGCTGCACAAGGGAATTTTTCAGCCCGCATTCAAGTAGATAATAAAAGAGGCTTTTTCTTAACATTAAGCCAACGCATGAATGAAATTCTCACCGCCAACCAAACTATTTTAACGGCATTAAATACCTTATTTGAAAAAATGGCCGCAGGTTATTTAACAGAAACATTACAAGGTGATTTTCACGGCAGTTTAGCGGTATTAATGCAAAATATTAATCTCACCATGACAAAGTTAAATCAAACTTTATCATTAATTCAGCACAGCGCGAGCGAAGTAGACGAAGCGGCCGACACCATTTCAGCCGACAGCGATGTATTAAATGCCCAAACCAACCAACATGCAGCCAGTTTGGAAGAAATTGCGGCCAGTATTGAGCAAATGACGGGTTCTATGCAGCAAAACGCCGCTTATTCTCAAGAATTGCGCCAATTGGCACAACAAGCCTTAGAAAAAACCCAGCAAGGCAATACAGTGGTCAATGACACCATTAACGCCATGTCTGGTATTGCAGAAAGCAGTCGCCGCGTGGCGGATATTACCACTTTGATTGATGAAATTGCGTTTCAAACCAATTTGTTAGCCTTAAATGCCGCGGTGGAAGCCGCACGAGCAGGCGATCATGGGCGTAGTTTTGCCGTCGTGGCTTCTGAAGTAAGACAATTAGCACAGCGTAGCGCGGCCGCTGCCAAAGACATTCGCCATTTGATTCAAGAAAGCACCCATCGCATTGATCGCGGTTACGCATTAACGCGCCAATCTGAAACGACATTAGGCGATATTCAACAGATTTATCAACGGGTTTTGCAAATGGTGCAAGACATTGCCAATAGCAGCATGGAACAATCAGAAGGCATTCAACTCATTAACCGCGCCATTGCCCAAATGGATCAATTAACACAACAAAATGTGACGTTGGTTGAAAACGCTAATAAAACCAGTTTATTAATGAAAAATCAAGCCAATCAATTAAATGAATTAACTCAGTTTTTTAAACTCAATGATCATCAATAACCCCCTTTATCTCTCGTTCCACGCCGCGTAGGCGCGAGAAAAACACATGACACAACGTGGTTTTACCTTACTTGAAGCCCTGGTTGCCTTAGTATTAATTGCCACGGTGGGCATGGCGTTGTTGAGTTGGCTCAACAGTAGTCTTGACAGTTTAAGCCGTATGGAACACGCTCAACGTCGCATTGAAGCCACACGTAATGCGCTGGCGTTTATCGATACGCTAAATCCCATGCAAAACCCACAGGGAGAAGCAGAAATTGGCGTTTACACCTTTCGTTGGCAGGCTAATTTGGTTAAACCTGAGCAAGATGGCGTGAATCATCTGGGCGCGCAAAGTTTATACAAATTGGGTTTGTATCAAGTCACTATTGATATTTTTCAATTTAATCAACTCATTACCCAATTATCCCTGACTCAAGTGGGCTATGAACAAGTGCGGCAACCTGCGGCGTTAGATTTCGATGGTTAGCAAAAATCGCCTAAAAATCACCCCAATACCCATAAAATACCCGATTATCACAGGATTTACCTTATTAGAAGTGTTAGTGGTGTTGGTGATCATGACGTTATTGATGACGTTTTTATTGCAAACGCTCCATCACGTCGCCACAGCGCGCGTTCACATTTTGCGCCAACTGAATACATTTCAACAAGGCGCAATTCAAGAATTTTGGTTTCGCCATTCTACTGCGGGTTTAATTGCCGATTATCCCGATATTGAAGATAATCAAGCCTTTAAAGGTGAACATCGTCGTTTTTCAGGTTTAACGACAGCCGCGCTTCATGCGGATGCGGGCGTTCCTACGGCGTTTGCGTGGGCGATTGTTGAAGAAAAAGGACAACATATTTTACAATATCAGACAAAAAGTGAGACTTGGTCAGTTTTACAGTGGTCGGGAGAAGGGCATACGATGGGTTTTCAATACGCAGACCGAGAAGGCAAATGGCACGACACGTGGCCGCCGCAACAATTCGGCATTGAACCCCCCCAATTACCCGAAGCCATTTTGCTCACCGCACAACGCGGACGACATCCCGTCACTTGGTTTATTAAAATGAATGCCTTACGCAATCCAAAACCCGATTTACGCTTAATGGAATTTTAATCAAAATGCCACATCATCGCGTAAAAGGTTTTATTTTAGTTGCCGTATTGTGGTTCTTATTGATTCTCACCTTAATCATTGGTTTTTTTGCCACGTGGATTCAACGCGAATTATTAGCAGTGCAGCAATTGCAAGCGGATTTTCGCCACCAAATGGCCTATCATGAAACCCGCACCGCATTACTCTATTTACTCAGCACACAACGCTATACTTTCAGTGGGATAACCTTAGCGGGCATGGATAATAAAACGCGCAGTGTGTCTTTTGATGATTTTGAAAGTAACGATTGGCTCATGCCGATTGGGGGAGAAATTGCGCTGGATGATCAGGCTTATCAAGGTTGTGCGGAAGCATTATTTTCCATACAGGATGCCCGCGGTTTAATCAATCCTAATTTTGCCGCAGAATCAGCATTAATGCGTTTATTACAATTATTCGATATTCCAGTGGAAGAACAGGGGCCATTGTTGGCAAAATTGCAAGATTATATGGATACGGATGATTTAATTCGTCTTAACGGCGCGGAGCGAGATGATTACAAGCAACACGGACGGCCGCCACCCACCAATCGCTTTTTTTTAACCGCGATGGAAGTCAAAAAAGTATTAGATTGGGAGCGGTATCCGCTGTTGTGGCAGGCTTCGGCATGGCCACAATTGACTTCGACCGATGCTTTTACCACGCCCAACGTGAATACTGCACCTTTATTAGTCTTACAAGCCTATTTCGGATTAAGCGCGGAAACCGCACAGCTCATGATTGAGATGCGTCGCCAACAACCTTTTATCGATTACACTCAAGCCATTAATTTTGTAGAATTCAGCAGCCCTGAAGAGGTTTTATTGTTTCCATCGAACAGTGTACGTATAACGCTGTGGCATCCCAAAGCCAATGTCATGCAGCAGTGGCATTTGACCTTAACGCCTTTTGCCCATGAACTGATGCCGTGGCAAATTCATTACACCCACACTTTACCCCTAGATTCCAGCTATGCTCAACGCACTCCGCTCCTTTTATCGTACCCTATCTGTGCCACGGAGATTCCAGCAGACCCGCAATGAGATACAATCACCCCACCGAACACGCGGACGGGTGGAGTGGGTTTTGGCGCGCAGCTTGTATCACTATCGTTATTTTGATTTGCGCGAGGTGCCAGTGGCGCATCGTCATCAGAGCTTAATGCGCCAAATTCGCCAATGGTCGCCGTTTGATGAGTACGACACTTATGTGGTGTGGCGTAAACAAGCAGCGTGGGTGTGGATGTGGGACAAAACAAGGCTGCACACCGCACAACAGACTCAAGCCATTCATACGCTTCATATTCTGCCCGAAACGCTGCTACATCCGACGTTACAAGAGGGTGCGCAATGCGTGGCGTGTTTGGAAGGCGTTGAGGGACAATTGTGGCGAGAACATCAGTTGGTGGCCAGTCGTTGGTGGCCACAAATGCCTTGTGTGACAGAATGGCACATTTTTTTACGGGCGAATCAGTTCTCACCGGAGACGGGTTTGCCTGCCGTGGTCGAGGGGGATTTGGCGGCACGGCCGTGGGCGAAATCGGCAAAAATGGATCACAGTGCTTTATTGCGGGATGAACGCTTATGGGTTTATGTAGGGATCATGTTATTCGTGGTGTTATGGATAGGGGAAGGGGTGCCGATTTGGGAATTAAGAAAGGGCATCGCGCAGTTAGAACAGGAAACGCAACAAGTCAGTGAACAAGCGGTGCCGATTCTCACGGCGCGCAATCAAGCCTTACAAACCCAACAGCAAATAGAAACGTTACGGGGTTTAATTCGCTACCCCTCACAACTGGAAATCATGGCCAAAGCCGCAGGCGTGATGCCGACCGGGGCCATTTTTGAATCGTGGGCTTATCAAAACGGGCGATTGCAATTCACGGTGCGGGGTCAATCTCTTGATCCCGCGGCGGCGATCAGACAATTCCAAGAACAAGCCTTATTTGAGGATATTCGTGCGGAATCAGGGCGCGATGCGGAGGCGTTGCGTTTATCGATGCGGGTGAAAGGGCTACCGTGATGGCGCGTGAAACGGATTATTTATCGCTGTATGCGCGAGTCGCACCGACGCGGGTGCTGGGGACTGGGCAACGTTATGGCTTATGGGTGCAAGGTTGTCCGTTTCGCTGTCTTGAATGTATGACTCCAGAGAGTTTGCCTTTTGCGGGGGGAGAACGGGTGGCGGTGGCGGAGCTGGCGCAGGAGATGTTAGCCACGCCCGACGTGGAAGGGATCACGATCACCGGTGGCGAACCCTTCGCTCAGGCGGCGGCGTTAGGGGCTTTGGTGGCGCAATTGAAAGAAAAGGAATGGGGGGTGATCGTTTATACGGGCTACGTGTATGAACAGTTGCTGCGCTTGGGAGGAACAAATGCTGCGCTGAGGAATTTTCTGTCGCACATTGATGTGCTGATTGACGGGCAGTATGAGGCAGAGCGAAACGAGGGAACAAGCCTACGGGGATCGTCAAATCAACGGATTATTTGTCTAACACCACGCTACGCACCTGAAATGGAACAGATAACCACGCAAAAACAGCGTGCAGTAGAGATACATTTGTTGGAGAGCTTTGCGTTGTTGGTAGGAGTTCCCGGCGCGGAGACATTGAGGCAATGGAAACAAGGCTTTTCAATATCAGACCCGTGCGACGATTGAGTGCGGCGGAGATCGGGTGGCATTTATCATAAAATGTTCCCTGAATGATCCAAGAAAACCACTGACCGCCACGAGATGATCGGGGCGGCGTTGTGCTATACTGCGCGGGCTGGCGTTTTCTGTTGGATTCTAGCAAAATAATGCGCGGTAACATGGAATGCAGAACGGTTATAAGAAAACACAAAAAGTGGTCTTAAAATAACTGCAATAACTTTTGATGAGAGGAAATTAATAATGGCTAAAGTCGATGAAGCAATGTCGAAAAACTTTTCTAACCTCATGGTAAGCGGTGCTTTACTGAGTTTGGTATTTTTTGTGGTGGTGCAATTTATTCCCCTTCCCACCAGCGAAAAAAGTCTTGAATTTCAATACGAAGCCACTGCCGAACGTTTAAAACCCATCGAGAAACTTGAAACGGCCTCAGCCGCAGCCACCGAATCCAGCGCACCGGCTGTGGCCGCCGCGCCATTAACTGGGGATGCAGTTTACAACCAAGCCTGTGTCACTTGTCACGGCGCAGGTATTGCGGGCGCACCTAAATCTGGCGACCCAGAACAGTGGAATCCACGTATTGCGCAGGGCATAGATACATTGGTGAATCATGCCATTAATGGCTTTCAAGGTAAGTCTGGCGTAATGCCCGCTAAAGGTGGTTTTGCCCATCTGAGCGATGACGAAGTGAAGGCTGCTGTTGAATACATGGTGGCTCAAGTCACTGGTGGCACTACAGAAGCCCCCGCATCCGCTGCGCCTGCGACTGAAGAAGCCACCCCAGCCGCTGAACCGGCTGCACCCGCGGCTGCTCCTGCAACTGAAGAAGCTGCTCCTGCGGCGGCAACTGAACCGGCGGCTGCACCCGCTGAAACTCCCGCTGCTACGGCCAATTTAGAGCAAGGCGCAGCCACATACAACCAAGCCTGTTCTGTATGTCACAGCGCAGGAATTGCAGGCGCGCCCAAATCTGGCGATCCAGAGCAGTGGAATCCCCGCATTGCCAAAGGAATGGACACGTTGATCAATCACGCACTTAATGGTTTTCAAGGTGAATCCGGTGTCATGCCCCCTAAAGGCGGCTTTGCTCAGTTAAGTGACGATGAAGTAAAAAACGCCGTTGCTTATATGGTTTCTGTGGTGAAATAATCGCTGTAGCGATAACGCACTAATATACGTAAAAGGGATAACGTAAAGTTCGCTTTATTTATCCCTTTTTTTAACGACCTAAACGGAGAATTTCATCGTGGATCAGTTTGATCACATCAGTGTTGTCAAAAAAGCCAATGTTTATTTTGAAGGAAAATGTGTTAGTCACACCTTATTATTTGCGGATGGTACTCGTAAAAGTGTTGGGGTGATTATGCCTAATGCGGTTTTAACTTTTAATACGGGCGCGCCTGAAATCATGGAGATTATTGAGGGAAGTTGTCGCGCCAATATTGCTGAGTCTGCATGGAAAACTTATCAGCCCGGTGAACAATTCAGTGTCGCTGCACACACGCGTTTCGATATTGAAGCATTGAATAATGCGCCTGTCCATTATGTTTGCCATTTTGGCTAATTCTAATGTAGAAAATAGACTGTTTTAAAAAACAGTTTTGAGATAAATTTGAAATAAAATGGGCAAATAATCTTAATATCTAAACATTTTTTCAAAATTTTCAAAACTGTAAATAACGCTCCAAATTCTACTTGCCTTTCTGCTTAAATTGGACTACTATTTAAGCCAGCATGTTCTCATAGAAAAAAGTATTTCTAATGCGTTAATGAAACTGATAATGTAATCTTATTAACGTTTATCCACTAAAAACTGGCTTTTATCCGTAAAACTTGGTGTGTATGCCCTTTTGTCAGGATATACTTAGAATCGTGACCGAATCCAAAAAACACATCAACCGATGGTAAATGGGTTTGGTCTCCAGACAAATAAGCATTAAAAAATTTCCGAAGTACTCGCATTTGGCTAAAAAATGGCTTTAAACTTGCTTAAATTTAGCCGCTGTAAAGCAATTAGACCCGCCCACATAACGATTTTGACTTACTGTGAATCGCCGACTGTTGACTACGTTGACAGATGATTGTGCAGATTGTACTTAGGCTCCACAATATGCCAGCGCAGCGGGGTTGGTGGTCGGAGCAGGGGAGCAGTCGCGGGTGCTTTGATTTTCGGGTTGAGTTGCATACTTTTGTATGCGGTAAAGTGTCCGAAGCGATGCCCCTAACCGTAGATTGTATTTTTATTAAGTTTGATTTTTTATACTGCGTTGTGCTTTGTAAATGTTTACAATTAAATACGACACAGTTATCTCTTAGGAGTAATTACCGTGAACAACAGAAAATTAACCGCGTTACTGGTCAGCAGTTGCTTAACCAGCGTGGCTTATACCGTGCCTGTATGGGGTGCGCCTCCTCCGGCCGACAGTGTAAGCATTACCATTAACGACAACCGTAGTTCTACGTTCCAAGTCGTGTTGCAATCTCGTCAAGGCAACACATGGACGTACCAAGTTTCAAAAGCAAAAGGCTTTGATTTAAGTCACTGGGTTTTAGGTATTCCAAGCTGTCAAGGCAAATATGTCAGCTACACCGCCGGTGCAGAAATCGGCGTTGACGGCAGTATCAAAGATCAAGTGTTCTCTGGAATTAAATGGAATTCCAGTGGTGGCACATTCAGCTTTACACTGGATGGTGATTATGCGACGGCATCCGTTCCCGTGCTGGTGAAAGCTGCAAACGGTTATGCTGAATCTGTCATGGCAGGCCCTGATTGTACAACACCTAATGTGCCTGATGTGCCTGTTGTCGATGAACCAGCTCCTGAAGAGCCAGTGGTTGATGAACCTGTTGCAGAAGAACCTGCTCCTGAAGAGCCAGTGGTTGATGAACCCGTTGCAGAAGAACCTGCTCCCGAAGAACCAGTGGTTGATGAACCCGTTGCAGAAGAACCTGCTCCCGAAGAGCCAGTGGTTGATGAACCCGTTGCAGAAGAACCTGCTCCTGAAGAACCTGTGGTTGATGAACCTCCTCCAGTGGCCGTGGTTGATCCAACGGATGATTGTCCAGTCACCGCAGTGCCGATTTATGGCGTACAAGATAACTTGTTGAACGACTCACAATTGTTCAAGACTTACGTTGATCCAGTCACCAAGGCGGTATTGGTTGAAAACTTAGGTACTGAGCAGCTCGGTATGGACATTGAAGGCTTGGCATTCCATCCTGTTACCAGCGAATTGTATGTTAGTTCTGGTGACGATGCAGCCAACCCAGAAGATATGGGCGTATTGTATCGTGTCGATATTGAAACTGGTGCGACAACTCGTTTAGGTCAACTGTATCAAGGTGAAGTATCTGCTTTAACCTTTAGTGCAGATGGTCAAAAATTGTGGGGTTGGATCGATTACGATGGCGTTTTGGTGGAAATTGATGCCGCTGCGTTACGTGATGGTCAAGTCACTTTAGACGAAGTTGTGGCTTACCACACCAATGCACCACAACTGCACATTGAAAGTTTAACCACTGGCGTGAGCAGCGAAGGCCACACCGTTTTACACGGCGCAGCCAATCGAGACATCGTCAGTTTCAACGTGGAAACTGGGGCATTAAACCGTTGTGCTAATGTATTCCGTTCACAATCTGAAGTGATTGAAATGTTAGCGGATGGTTCATTGTTGTTTGCTCTGCATAACAACCAACGTCCTGCGATTTACCGCGCTGAGTTTGACGCTGTTAATTGTGGTTTAGAAATTGTGGATAAAATCCCAATGCCTGCCGCATACTATGACATCGAAAGTTTAGCTGTTCCTCCTTACGTCTGTGCGGTTGAAGAACCTGTAGTTGAAGAGCCGGTTGCTGAAGAACCTGTGGTTGAAGAACCAGTAGCTGAAGAACCCGTGGTTGAAGAACCAGTAGTTGAAGAACCTGTGGTTGAAGAACCAGTAGTTGAAGAACCAGTAGTTGAAGAACCAATTGCTGAAGAACCCGTGGTTGAAGAGCCAGTTGCTGAAGAACCTGTGGTTGAAGAACCAGTTGCTGAAGAACCCGTGGTTGAAGAACCTGTGGTTGAAGAGCCAGTTGCTGAAGAACCTGTGGTTGAAGAGCCAGTTGCTGAAGAACCCGTGGTTGAAGAACCAGTTGCTCAAGCTTGTCCAGTGACTCCATGGCAAACCGTGGTCGATTCTACCAACGATGCCAGTGAAGCAATTGGTGGCAAGACCGTATTTGGTGGCAATGGCTTTGAAGTTTACAGCTTGTCTATGAAACAAGTGGGTGAAGAAGTGACTGTTGTGATTCGTACCAACCTGCCTTTAGAAGGCTTAAACTACGGTGGCAAAAACATTAGTTGGGGCGACTTGATGCTAGACTTCTCTGCGAATGCACAAGGTGGCAAAGTCTTTGAGATGAAAATGCCTAAAGCCACTAAGCAAAATCCTAACCCCGTTATGCCAAAGAGTGGTGTTTACGCGGTTCGTTTCAGTGCAGCCAACGACTCTGGCGTGTCTGAACTCGGTTTGTATGATGTGATTTCTAACAAATCCGTTGTTTCTAGCAACTACGGCTGGAGTAGCCTCAAGAACTACTTGGACAATGCTAAAGTTGATTTCTCAGGCAACCCTGTTGTGCCTTCCTTGGGTCACGTATCCATTGACAACAGCTACTTTGCAAACTTCGACAAAGGCGGTAAAGTACCAACCAGTATCGTTGCAGGGAACTTCTTAGGTGGCTTGGGAGAACCTAACTTAGATGCAATGGATGACTTCGATCACACCACTCCTGCGGGCGTTGTGTTTGACAAGAGAAGCGCGATGTACGGCGTAACCATGAAAGACGGCAACCCGCCTGAACTCTACACCATCGCCTTCAGCTTCACCAGAACCCCAGAAATGACCGGTGCCTTCACTGCCTACCTCTTCACCGAGTGCATGAATGACGGTGTCGCCTTAAAGGGTGTTTTTGAAGATTGTCCTGACGAAGAATAGAACCTTGTCAGTTGTCACAATATAACCGCTGTGTTTCTTGTTTAAATACAGCGGCTTGATGTCAAGCCGAGTCGCTAAAATGATCACTGTTTTAGAACTCGGCTTTTTTTATTTGCAAAAAACCGTGCGCCAAGACACGGATTACTCCAGAAGGATTTCTTTATGAATCACTCTAGTCAAATCAATCGTCTCGCGTGGGCAGTGGCTTGTGTATTATTGCCGCAAGGGGTCTATGCCCTTCCCAACAATAACACCCTCACTCAAGCCACGCCCATCACCACCTTACCCTTCTCACAACAACAAGATACGCGCAACGCCACCGACGAAGCCCAGCAAGCCGCTTATACTTGTGTGGGAGATCGCTATCAAGGCAGCGTCTGGTATCAATACACCGCCACTCAAGCGGGCGTTTTGCTCGTGGATACTTTTGGGTCAGATTACGATACCGTGTTAGCCATCTGGACAGGCGACGCGCACCCCTTAACCCAACAAGCCTGTAATGACGACTCAGGCACAGTGCCGCAATCACTGGCTTTTGCCGAAGTCGAAGCGGGAACGCGCTACTGGATCAGTGTGAATTCACTCAAAGCGGCTGGGGGAGAATTATCCCTACAAGCGCGTTTAGTGTCGGGCTTAGACAACGACAATATAGCCCAAGCCATCCCCATCACCCCCAACGCCCAACAGGCTTTTAGCCGAGAACAAATCACCGAAAACGCCAGCAGTGAAACCCAAGAGGTCATCAGTCGTTGTGGCGGCGGTGCGGCCAGCGTGTGGTATCGCTACACACCGAGTGAGTCTCAACAAGTGGTTTTCACCACCACAGGTTCTAATTACGACACCGTGTTATCGCTCTGGACGGGACAAGCGCACCCGCTCACCGAAGTCGCCTGCAACGAATCGCACAGCAGCGTACTCACTTCATCCGTCACCGCACGCTTAACGGCAGGAACATCGTATTGGATACGTGCCAGCGGAGTGGATGATGAAACGGGTTTATTGCGTTTGAACCTGCACCCGATTCCCACCAATGATCGCTTAGAAGACGCGCAGGCCTTAACGGGCAATTTACCGCTTCATCACAGCCAATTTACCTATGGTGCGACGGGGCAAGACGCGGTCAGTTGTGCCGAGTCGGCTGGGGCGGATGTGTGGTTGAGTTATCGTCCCCAAGATGAGGGCTTAATTAAAATCAGCACCGAACATTCTGATTACAACACCGTATTGACCGTGTGGGCGCAAGATGCCAACTCACAACGCCTTGAATTGGCGTGTAATGACGATGCGCGCTTGCTTTCTTTTGGCGAACTCACTTCACAAGTGACCGTGTCGGCGCGTCCGAATGAGATTTATTATCTACAAGTGAGTGGTTACGATGGCGAAATGGGTGGTTTACAATTACACATTGAAGCCGCAGACTTAGATTTTACCATCCAACAACAGCCGCAAAATACCCGCATCACCTCAGGCGCAGAGGCGACGTTAGAAGTCACCATTGTTCCCACCAACGAAACGCAAGCCGCACGGCAACCCGTGACTTATCAATGGTATGCGGGCGAAACAGGAGACACACGCCGTCCCGTCGGCACAAATAGCGAAGTTTTACAACTGAAAAATGTCACTGAAAGCGGTTATTACTGGGTAAAAATCCGCAATCCGTCGGGAACACTCAGCAGTCATGCGGCTTTAGTACAAGTTGATGAGCAAGCTGTTGTGGATAAAAACAATGGGTTAAGTGTCGATAGCGAACTCAATCCCCTAGACACCAAAGCCCATTTATTCGGCACGTTAAGCCGCAAAGCCGACCAATTGCCCACCAATCTCGTCAACCAACGCGAAGCGGTAACAATCGATTTCGTCATTGACGTTGATCCCGCGCATCAAGGTCAAGCGGCTAAATTGGTATTAGTGGGTGCGTATCAAGGCAGTGCGTTTAATGGTATTTTTGCTTTACACGGCAGTGAATGGCAAGTGTGGGATGGGACATTATTGGGATTGGGACAGATGCAAGAAATGGCCGCATTGCCTGCACAAATCACTCTGCCTATTTTTGACGGTCAATTAACCGATTTAGTGGGCGAATTCACCTTTTTTATCGGCTATCAATTGGCGGATAATACTTTAGTTTATGGCAGTGAACCCTTAAACTTTACGGTCACTCCCTAAGCGCACAGAATAATCTAAGTTGTCGGCCTGCTAGGAGGGGGAAGAAAAGAGATCAAGTTGTCTTGTTAGATTTTAACAATAAAAACAACTTGTTATTCCCCCTCCTACTGAACAGTCTGATTCAGACCCACCAAAAGGCCTCATGTCCAAAAAAATCAAAACCCAGTATGTCTGCACCGCCTGTGGCGCAGCACAACACAAATGGTTAGGACAATGTCCTGAATGTCACGAATGGAATACTTTAGAAGAAGTTCGCGTTGACCCCACACCCGCCTCCACAACGCACCGCTTGGGTCACTACAGCGGTGCGCACCCCAATCTGTGCGTATTAGACCAAGTTCATGCTGAACCCACTGCACGTATTCCCTGTGGCTTGACCGAATTGGATCGGGTTTTGGGGGGTGGTTTGGTGAACGGTTCAGTGGTGCTGATTGGGGGCGACCCCGGTATTGGTAAATCCACGTTATTATTGCAAACTTTGTCAAAAATCAGTGAGTTAAGCGGTTTTTTTCCGCTTTACGTCACGGGCGAAGAATCGGCACAACAGGTCAGTTTGCGTGCCAATCGTTTGGGCTTGGATGTGTCGCGGCTGAAGCTGCTCACCGAAACGCATGTCGAACATATTTTGCGCTTGGCACAGCAAGAACAACCGCGGGTCATGGTGATCGATTCTATTCAAACCGTTTATACTGAATTGTTACAATCCGCACCGGGTTCTGTGGCACAAGTCAGAGAGAGCGCGGCACAATTGGTACGTTTCGCCAAACAAACGGATACCGCTGTTTTTCTCGTCGGCCACGTGACCAAAGAAGGCGCATTGGCTGGCCCTCGTGTGCTAGAACACATGGTGGATACCGTGTTATATTTTGAAGGCGAAAGTGATAGCCGTTTTCGTGTGATTCGGGCGATTAAAAACCGTTTTGGTGCGGTGAATGAATTGGGTATTTTTGCCATGACGGAGCGGGGATTGCGTGAAGTGAATAATCCTTCGGCGATTTTTCTTTCTCGCCATGAGGAGGAGGTGGCGGGCAGTGTCATCATGGTAACGCGAGAGGGGAGCCGACCGATGTTAGTTGAAGTGCAAGCCCTTGTGGATGAATCGCACGCGCCCAATCCACGACGTATCACTGTTGGTTTGGATCAAAATCGGCTGGCGATGTTATTGGCGGTGTTGAGTCGTCATGGGGGCATTGTGACCTATGATCAGGATGTTTTTGTGAATGTCGTGGGGGGGGTCAAGGTGACGGAAACGGCTGCCGATTTAGCGGTGTTGTTATCGGTGTTGTCTAGTTTACGCAATGCGCCGTTATCGAAAGATTTGATTGTTTTTGGTGAAGTGGGTTTAGCGGGCGAAATTCGCCCCGTTCCCAACGGCACAGAGCGATTGCGCGAAGCCGCTAAACATGGTTTTAAGCGGGCTATCGTTCCCAAAGGCAATATGCCCAGAGAATCTTTACCCGAATTGGAAATTATTCCCGTAGTGCGTTTGGTGGATGCGCTACATGCAGCAGGAGCGTAATTGTGAGAGAATGACCCAATTCAGGTTATTCATTCGTAAAATTTTCTGTCAGAATCAGAATTTACAGAATTTCAGGATTTTCAGAATTAAAGAATAAAAAATCTGTTTAAAATAAATCATCGGCAAGAATTAATTTTGAAAATTCTTGTGCCTGTAAATTCTGATTCTGACAAAATAAGGATTCTACGAACCCTATCTTTTTGGTATAGCTGAATATTTTTATTTAACTACTTAATTCTAATTCAGACAGCTTTCAATCACACGGAAATATTCATAATTATGTCTTATTGCAATCTTATTGAATTATTACAACAGCGTGCCGAATCGACTCCGAATCGACTGGCTTATAGTTTTTTAATTGACGGTGAAATTGGCCGCGAGATTCCTATTGACTACAAAACACTGGCACAACGCGCCCAAGCCATTGCAGCAGAATTACAAAAAAAAAGTACAAATTGGGGATCGGGCTTTACTGCTTTATCCACAAGGAATTGACTACGTTGCGGCCTTTTTTGGTTGTTTATACGCGGGAGTGATTGGTGTTCCAGTATTTCCGCCGCGAGGAAAATCCACTGATAGTCGTATTCAAGCCATTGCGCAAGATTGCCAAGCGGCGATTGTGTTGACGGTGGATAATGTAAAGCAAAATGTTACACAACACTTAGATTATGCGCCCAGTTTGCGCGAATTGCCTTGGTTGGCGACGGATAGCGTGTCACTGGATGCCGCATCAGATTGGACAGCACCGACAGGAATTGAACGATCTACGCTTGCTTTTTTGCAGTACACATCAGGGTCAACAGGTACTCCAAAAGGGGTCATGGTTAGCCACGGCAATCTGCTGCATAATAACGAATACATGGCAGATATTTGGGGGGGTTCTGTAGACAGCGTGATGGTGACGTGGTTGCCGATATTTCACGACATGGGCTTAATCTATGGCATTCTGCACCCGATGTATAACGGCTATCCCTGTTATTTGATGTCGCCTGCGACTTTTGTACAACGTCCGTTTCGTTGGTTACACGCCATTTCGCATTACCGTGCGACACACAGCGGCGCGCCGAATTTCGCCTACGATTTATGTGCGCAAAAGATTACACCAGAACAACGACAACAACTTGACCTCAGCGCGTGGGAAATGAGCCTAAACGGTGCCGAGCCAGTGCGGGCTGAAACTTATGAACAATTTTATGCGGCATTTAAAGAATGCGGCTTAAAAAACACTGTAATTTCACAAGGTTATGGACAAGCCGAAACCACATTAGTGGTGGCAGGCGCACGTTATCAAGATGAACCCCATATCATTCATATTCGCGGCGATTTGCTTGAAACCCAACACATCGCCGTCGCCGCACACCCAGAACATCCAGAAAAACAACGGTTTGTCGGATCAGGCGTGGTCGCAGCGGATGCCGATTTGCGTATTGTCAATCCCGACACGTTACACGAATGTGCGGCGGGGGAAATTGGGGAAATTTGGCTGAACAGTCCCAGTGTTACACATGGTTATTGGCAGCGACCCCATGAAACTGCGGCGACATTTGGTGCAAAATTACACGGCAAAGCCTACGCCCGCACGGGCGATCTGGGATTTGTATTAGAAGATCAATTGTTTATCACAGGACGTATTAAGGACATGATGGTGATTCGTGGCAACAATCACTATCCGCAAGACATTGAATATACAGTAGAAATGGCGCATTCTGCGCTGCGAGAAAATGGACATGGTGCGGCTTTTTCCATTCAAGTGGACGGAGAAGAACGCCTTGTTGTTGTACAAGAAGTCAAACGCGAAGCCTTACGCCAATTGGACAGCAACGCGGTGTTTTCGGCGATTCGTCAAACAGTTTCAGAGGTACATGACTTACAAATTTACGCTATTGTTTTACTGAAAACCGACTCAATCCCCCGCACGTCTAGCGGAAAAATTCAGCGCAGTGCCTGCCGCGAAGCCTTTTTAAAAGAAGAATTGCACGTTGTCGCACGATGGCAGCAGCAAGACGTGAAATCTGCCGTCGCCACGTCTTCCATTACAAAAAATATCCCACAAAAATCAACGGCAGAAATTCAAAATAAATTACTGGAATTGATTAAACTGTATTTAAAAATTACCCCAGAACAGTTAGATTTTAATGAACCCTTATTCCGTTATGGTTTGGATTCGGTCACGGCTTTGGGCATTGCGGGTGAATTAGAAGACAATTTAGGCATTCCGTGTTCTCCTACGCTGCTTTATGATTACCCAAATGTAAACGCATTGCTCGCCCATTTAACGGGCGCGCCCGCCACCTCACGTTTTACACCTGTTGCAATTTCAGAAATACAAAATGATGAACCCATTGCCATTATTGGCCTAGCCTGTCGTTTTCCCGGTGCAGAAAACAGCGAGGCGTTTTTGCAATTGTTACACACGGGACAAAACGCCGTCGTTCCCGCAAACAGTCAACGTTGGAAACAAGATTCGTTTTACGGAAAAGGACAAAATCCCCATGATGAACATCCGCGCCGTGGCGGATTTTTATCGCAAGTTACTGGTTTTGAACCCGAATTTTTCGCCATCGCCCCACGCGAAGCCGAACAAATCGATCCCCAACAACGCCTATTATTAGAAGTCACTTGGGAAGCCTTAGAAGCGGCAAATTTACCCGTAGATCGCTTAAAAGGCAGTCGTACAGGCGTATTCGTTGGCATCAGCACCAATGACTATACCCGTTTACAAGTTCGTGCAGGCGAGCCACTCACCGCGCATACGGGAACAGGCAATACATTTTGTATTGCTGCAAATCGCCTTTCTTACGTATTAGACCTACAAGGGCCGAGCATGGCGATTGACACGGCGTGTTCTTCTTCGCTGGTTGCGGTGCATCAAGCCTGTGTCAGTTTGCGTCAAGGGGAGAGTGAATTGGCTTTGGCGGGTGGAGTGAATTTAATATTAAGCTCTGATTTTTCAGAAATTTTTGCAGCCGCTAACATGTTATCGCCCGATGGGCAATGTAAAACATTTGATGCTTCAGCCAATGGTTATGTACGCGGGGAAGGGTGTGGGGTGTTGGTATTAAAACGACTCAGTGAAGCACAACGTGATGGCGATACGGTATGGTCTGTTTTACATGGTTCAGCCGTGAATCAAGACGGGCGCAGCAACGGCTTGACCGCGCCCAATGGCAAAGCCCAACAAGCTGTAGTCAATTCTGCATTACATTCAGCAAAAGTAAACGCCACCCAAATCAGTTATGTCGAAGCCCACGGCACGGGTACGCCACTGGGCGATCCCATAGAATTGAATGCGTTAAGTGAATTACTGCGCGCCAATCGCTCACCAGAACAGCCTTGTTGGGTGGGATCGGTAAAAACAAATGTGGGACATTTGGAAGCGGCCGCGGGCATTGCCGGTTTAATCAAAGTGATTTTGTGTTTACAGCATGAAACTATTGTACCACATTTGCATTTTAAACAACTTAATCCCTTGATTCAATTAGATAAAACCATTCACATTCCCACCGCGCCCACGCCTTGGCCAAGTGATACCGAAGGGCGACGCTATGCGGGAGTGAGTTCCTTTGGTTTCGGCGGGAGTAATGCGCATGTGATCGTGGGAAATACACCAAAGTGCGATCCGCCTCCTGCCCATGACCTTCCCCTTGCCCAAGCCAGTTATCATTGCATTCCTTTATCTGCACGAGAAATCAATGGCTTGCGTCAATTAGCAGGGCGTTATTATGAACGAATCCACACCGATCCGAGTATAGAATTAGCCGATTTAGCGCATACGGCTCGTTTAGGACGTACTGCATTATCCCAACGTGCTGCGCTCATTGCAGGTGATACGAATGCTCTATTAGAGCAGCTTTCTGCATTACGCGATGGAGCGGAACACCCCGACAGCGTCTATGGTGTACCACAAACACAAACGGCATTTAAAGTGGCCTTTTTGTTTACGGGACAAGGTTCACAATGGGCAGGAATGGGGCAGGAGTTATACGAAACACAACCCGTTTTCCGTCAAACTTTAGACGAATGCACCCAAATCCTTGCCGATGAGTTGCCTAAGCCCTTGTTATCCGTGATGTTTGGGGAAGACAGCGCGTTGTTAGATGAGACGCAATACACGCAGCCCGCTTTATTCGCTTTAGAATACGCTTTAGCGAGTTTATGGCACTCTTTTGGGATACAACCTGTGGCCGTTTTAGGTCATAGCGTGGGCGAATATGTGGCTGCTTGTATCGCGGGCGTGTTCAGTTTGGAAGACGGATTGCGTTTAATTGCCACGCGAGCGCGTTTGATGCAATCCTTGCCACAAAATGGCGACATGTTGGCCGTGCAAGCCGATGAAAAAACAGTACAGCACTATATTTCTGCTTATTTAGATCGGGTAGATATTGCAGGCATTAACAGTGTCAATAACGTTATTATTTCAGGCGAACGCGAGGCCATTAAAACCATTGCCAATAATGTACAAAGCGCAAATATTAAAACCACTTATTTAACGGTTTCTCATGCGTTTCATTCGCCTTTAATGCAGCCGATATTAGATGAATTTGCGGCTTATGTGGCAAAAATTACTTTACATCCACCGCGTTTGCCGATTATGAGCAACGTCACAGGTGATGCTACGGCTGACATGACAAAGCCCCATTATTGGGTGACACATTTGCGTCAAGCCGTGCGTTTTGCGCAAGGAATGCAAGCCTTAGAACAATTGGGTTGTAATATTTTCTTAGAAATTGGCGCAAAACCCGTTTTACTTGGAATGGGCGCGCAAGCCGTGCAGCATCCCACGCAAGCCCTATGGTTGCCCAGTTTACGCCCCAATGTGTCGGCTTGGCAGCAATTACAGCATAATTTAGGCGTTTTATTTGTCAATGGATTTGCATTAGATTGGGCAGCGATTGAAGCGCGTCAATTGGTGAAAAAGATTAATCTCCCGCTTTACCCTTTCCAACGTCAATATTATTGGTTAGAAAAGTCTGTTTATTCCACAGCTATTTCCGCCGACAATAACAGTCCTGCATTGCATCCTTTATGGCAGAAAAAATTGCATGTGCCGTTATTGCGGGAAAATGTTTTTGAAACGGGATTTAGTTTTGAATCGCCCACTTTTTTATCGGATCACATTATTTTTCAACAGTGTGTGGTGCCGGCGGCGAGTCATATTTCTATGCTGATTGCGGCAGCAGGTTTGTTATTTGAAGAAAAAGCCTGCACTTTGGAAAAAATCTTGTTTTTCCAAGCCTTAATTATTTTAGAAAATCAACCACGTACTGTACAAGTGGTGTTGACTCCAGAAACAGAAAAGTCAGAGAAACCAGATCGCCATGCGTTTAAATTAATCAGTTTTACCAATGGGTTAGCGGATGATCGTCATGTGTGGGCAGAGCATTTAAGTGGTATTTTAGCGCATCGTGCGCCTCCCACGGCTTTAGTGTCGTTGAGTGACATTCAAGCCCGTTGCACGGAGCAATTGGCGGGCGATCTCGTTTATGAAACGATGTCTAAACATCAATTTGCTTTAGGCGACAGTTTTCATTGGGTGGAGACCTTGTGGCGGGGTGAAAATGAGATTTTATCCCGTTTACAACGCCCGCAAGGACTTGATGATGCAGATGAATACGAAGTGCATCCGGGGTTAATCGATTCTTGTTTTCAACCTTTTTTCCTGAGTTTTCCGATAGAAGCGGATAGTACATTTGTGCCATTCAGTTTGGAAAAATTCGTGTTTCATCGCCAAGCTAATCAGAGTACGTTATGGAATTGGATGAAAATTAAACCGTCGGCTGATGGTAATTCATTGGCGATTGACATTTGTTTATTTGATGAATCGGGCTGGGTGATGGCGGAGGCGATAGGTTTGGAGTGTCGCAAAGCCAATCGTAGTGCATTATTGCGTAGTCTTGAAAAGGATGTGAATGCGCTATTGTATGATGTTTCATGGCAAAATGTACCCAAATCGCAAGCCTTAGCCTTGCCAGAAAATACAGGTTGTTGGTTGATTTTCGCGCCTGATACGGCTTTATCTCGTCGTTTAATTGAACAATTACAATCGATTGGCGAAGTGTGTGTGCAAATATGCGCAGGCGATGCGTATCGTCAAATCGATGATCATCGCTTTGAACTTGATCCCAAACAGCCTACACAATTCGCTCGTTTGTTAGACGATATTTTTACCAAAAATCTGCGCCCTTGTCATGGTGTGGTACAAATGTGGGGGGTAACGCCTTCTCATGTAGATTTTTCTGCACCCGATCAGTGGAATTTGCCCACAATTTTGGGGGGGACGCTGCATTTGGCGCAGGCGTTGGTGCAGCGAGAATGGTTAAATAGCTCACCTCAGTTGTATATTGTCACACAAGGCGCAGTGGCGATTTCAGACGCGCCGCGAGCGGTTAACCCTCTACATTCCAGTTTGTGGGGCTTGGCGGCGGTGATTCATTTAGAACAGCCGCAATTGCGTTGTCGTTGTGTGGATTTGGATGTTTCTGCGGGGGAAAATGCTTTATTTGCATCTTTATGGCAAGGATTACATTGGAATTCGGGTAAATTTCAAGTCAATCATTTGGCATTTCGTGATTCAGAACAGTCTGATTCTGAACAAGTTTACACGGCTAAATTGCAATCACACCGTGCTGTACAAAATAATTCTGTCGATTGGCAAATAAAAGCAGAAGCCAGTTATTTGATTACGGGTGGTTTGGGTGCGTTGGGTTTACAAACGGCGCAATGGTTAGCGGGTTTGGGAGCGCGTCATTTAGTATTACTCAGTCGGCGTGCGCCCAGTGATGCGGCGAAAACGGTGCTGACTCGTTTGGAAGCCGCAGGCGTGCAAGTTATTGTTTTGCATGTGGATATTGCGAAAATTGGCGTGTTAGATGAGTTGCGGGCGGCCTTGTCATCTTTGCCGCCCTTAGCGGGTGTCATTCATGCGGCGGGCGTATTAGCCGATGGTTTGTTGACGCAACAAACTTGGACGGATTTTGTGCAAGTTCTCGCTGCTAAAGCGGTCGGCACGTGGCAACTGCATGAATTAACTAAAGATTTATCGCTTGATTTTTGGGTGGCTTTTTCGTCTATCACGGGCGTATTGGGTGCGACAGGACAAGCGAATTACGCGGCGGCCAATGCGTTTATGGATGGTGTCGTACATTATCGTCGTCGTCAAGGCTTGCCTGCCTTGTCGGTGAATTGGGGACCGTGGGCGGAAGCGGGCATGGCGGCGAATTTGTCCGAGCGAGAACAGGCGCGTTTACGTCATTTGGGTTTGGAGCGTATTGCGATAACGGAAGGGCTGGGCATTTTAGAACGCGCTTTGCGTCAAGATTTAACGCAGTTGGTTGTGTTACCTGTGCAATGGCGGGCATTTTTGGGACAGTATGCGTCAATTCCTGCGTTTTTAAGCGATTGGGTGGAAACGCAAGCCGCTGTTTCCACTGGTGTTTCTGATTTTATACGAGAATTACAAACACTTCCCGCAGTGCAACAAAAAACCCGCCTCACGCAACACGTGCGCACGCAATTGGGTAAAGTGGCGAAATTGCGCGATGTGGCGAGTATTGAGCCGCGACAACGATTTTTTGATTTGGGATTAGATTCGTTAATGGCAGTGGAATTAAAGAATGCTTTACAAGTTTCTTTACAGCGAGATTTACGCGCCACATTAATTTTTGATTATCCCACTTTAGAAGCCTTAGTTGAGCATTTATTTAGCGAAGTATTAGGCTTAATTGAAAAGCCAGAAACGCCCACCATAACGGTGTTAAATAATGTCGATGATTGGTCAGAAGAAATGTTGTTGCAACGGTTAGAAGAGAAATTGGCGGGGTTGGGGGTTTAAGGTTGTTTGTTTTCTGGGGGCAAAAAGTTTTTTTTTGCCTCTGGTTGGGGTTTTTCCTCGTTCCCACATGGTGAGGCTGTAACTGAAAAAGAGGTTTCTTTACAGCCTCTCGCCATGTGGGAATGAGATAAATGATGGGTTATGTCTATATTGGAGAGCCTAGTTCTTTAGCAAGCTCGGCTATTTTCGCAACATCTTCCTCACGGAGACAGTCGATTAAACAAATCTTATTGCCGAGGCCATTTAGGGAGGTTCCCATGATGATACCTTTGTTGGTGATGGGATCAATCCAATATCTGTCATGAAATTCATCAGTTGTTACGTAATGAACTTCAACTCTCCGATCAATAACAGCGAGAATGTCGGTTTTTGCTTCGTTTTTTCTCCCATTAGTTATGAAGCATATCTCTTCAAGATCACTAGAAACTTGACTCAAGAGCCTTGAAAATAGCTGACCGACATCAATTCTTGTTGATTTTGCGAAGAAATAGGGATCAATAATTATAAGTTTTTTTGCCCCTTGTAGTTTCTTAACAAATTTTGTAACAACCTCCTCAATTTCGTCGATGGGCATTGATCGCGATGTTATATCCTCCATCACAATGTCGAATTTAAAAAGCCGAGACAAACCGTGTTCGGCGATATAATCGAGGAACTCGTGTCTAAACTCATGGACAGGCGACAAGATTGGACAAATATCGAATTTCTCACGAATTCCCATTTTGGACATTTTTTCTACGAAGTCGTTAATGAAGTCCACTTCACCACTTTTTGGCGTGACCTTAATAACTGCTGTTGAAACCAGTGCCTTCTTGATAACTCCTTCTTCATCTTTGAATTCCATAACAGCTCCTTTTTAGAACATAAAAAACACGAAAAGACTTTCGCAACTTCCTATCGTCTCGTTCCCACATGCCGAGACTGTAAAAGAAGCTCATTTTTCAGTATTCGATAATGAAAAATCAATAAGTTACGAACGAAAAAATGGTGTTTTTGTCAGTTCTTTTACAGCCTCGGTGGATGGCAACGCAAAAAAACGCACCTTATCTGCTTTTATCGCTGGCAATTTTCCATTTTTCGACGGCGAAAAACTGAAAATCTCTTACAACGGATGCAATAGAGTGTAATTCTCCTACTGTATATTTTTGAGTTTCATCAATCACTCCTTCATCTGCACGGTTATAAATAATTCCTAAGCAGAAATGACCTGAATATGATCCGTATGGGAATTGAATATTTTTTGTGCTGGTACGATCTTGAAAGTATTTACCATGAGAGCCAAGTAAAGCCGTTGCAAAGATATGGTTTATCTGAAAGTCGATAAGTTGTTTTAAAATCAACAGCAAATTTTATATCTTCGTTATCCGATTTCACAAAAGACAGATCGGGGTAATAGTTTTGATGATCAGCAAGCACTATTTTATATTTATATTTTTTTGCAAATTCCATTAGTTTAGGAAAAAGGTGAATTTCAAGTACCAAAATTAAGCCACTCATAAAACTTTATCTGTCTGAATCAGAATTTACAGAATAAAAAATTCAAAGAAAATAAACGACGTGCAAAAATCAATTTTGAAAATTCTTTAATTCCGTAAATTTTGATTCTGACAAAATAAGGATTTTATAAACCATATCTTTTTGGTATAGCAAGATATTTTTCGGGTGCTATACCAAAATTAAGTCATTCATAAAATTTTTCTGTCAGAATCAGAATTTACAGAATTTTAGGATTTTCAGAATTAAAGAATAAAAAATCTGTTTAAAATAAATGACTTGTAAGAATCAATTTTGAAAATTTTTTAATTCTGTAAATTCTGATTCTGACAAAATTAAGGATTCTTATGAACCATATCTTTTTAGTATATCACTGTATTTTTACTATGTCAACATAAAGTAATACTGAAGAAAACCCGTGATTTAGTGCGGCGTTTTAGCCCGTTATCTCGCTCCCACACACCATGCAAAAAGGCGCATTTCTAATTAAGAAACAGGACGAGAAGCTGGGGATTTTGCTGTAAAAATAGCCAACCAACATAACCACAGTAAAATACAAACTGCCGCAAGCCTCTGCCCTGTCCCCACAGGTAACAAATGGTTACTAAGTGAAACAAAAAGCCCCATGGCCGTACCCAACCCCCAACATACCGCTTTTCCATAACCTTGACGAAAAATATGGACATAATATGGAGTAAGGTACATCACCAAGCCAAGCTGTACAAAGGCAATTGCCACAAAAGCAATATGAATCACGGCAGAATTCCTCAAGTCAATCTCCCCTGCGCCCACCAAACACAAAGCAGCTCCCATTAGCAGCATGGGAATGATTTTTTTTGCATGGTAAACGGCCGCCATTACACCCGATGCTCCAGCAACCGAAGCGGCCAACAATAAGAAAGCCCAAATCATTAAAAAACCATCCCTTCCCAACGCAGTTCGCTCATAAATTGCTCCGTTGGGTTATATTCTGCTTGGACAAGCTGCAAATAAAGCACAATAACAATAAAACCGAGTACACCCCCCAAAATAACAACTCTTACCGCGTTGATAGGATTCATTTAGTATCACCAGCCAGCCTAATCTCCTCTCAACTCCTTCAACACCTGCACCAGTAACAAACCATCTCCCGGATGCAAGTCATGTTGTCCCCAAGTCGGAATAAGGCGCGCTCGCCCTTGTAATGCAAATACTCGGTTCAAATCTTGACTCAATGCAGGCACAACCCCATCTCCATGCAAACCGGGATCACTACCTCGCAAAATAGCAATATATTCAACATCTTGTGGATGGGGTTGCCGATTAAGCCAGAACAAAAAAGACCCCGGCATTTCTGGCAATAAATCCGCATACAAACCCACAGAGCGATTTAATGTCCCCAAACCTAAAAATGGTGTAATCCAACCAAACGGACTGTGAACTATCGATAATCCCGTATCCGCCCATGCCGTGCCTAAATGAGGAGACGCTATGGTAATCAACGCCTTAACAGGCCATTGTGGCTGAGAAACCAAAACAAATCGCGCCACCACGCCCCCCGCAGAATGTCCGATTAAGATCAATTCATTCTCAGGATGACGTTGTTGTATAAGCTGCAAATAAGCCTGCACGTGCTGGGCTTGTATCATAATCGGAGCTTCAGAGGGAAGCACAATGGTATAATGGTAATCTCCCGCGGCTTGTGGTATCACGGGCGCAAGCGCAGGAAAAGGACTCATTTCCCCGCCCATCGGCCACCCGGCATGATGCAACGTCGCACTAATCCCATTAATATACCAACTATAACCCCCACCCAAATAACCATGAATTAATACTACTGTTTGCCCTGCCATTACAGTCGCACTGGTCAGGAGATTAAAGAAAAACAACAGCGGTAATAAAGATAATAATAATGAATAACGACGCATGGCATTACCCCATTTTGGTGATTTTTTCAATCAGTTCTTTACGTGTCACTTCGGCGCGATCATTAGGAACTTGGCAAGTGCCTGCATTCGCATGACCGCCCCCCCCATAACTCAACATTAATTCTCCAATATTTAGCGTAGAACTGCGATCCACAATCGATTTGCCCACAGCAAATACGGTGTTTTGTTTCTGCAAACCCCACAGCACGTGCATTGACACGCTGCATTCAGGATACATCGCATAAACAATAAATCGATTCGCCGCATAAATCTCGCTTTCATTACGCAAATCAATTTCTACCAATTTATGATGCACTTGAGCGCATTTCTCAATTTGCATCATCGCCTCACGTTGATGCGCAAAATAAAGATCAACCCGCTCTTTAACATCAGGTAATTGCAGAATTTCATTGATCGTATGATTCTTACAATAATCAATAAGCATCATCATCAATTCATAATTAGACACTCGAAATTCTTTAAATCGCCCTAAACCACTGCGCGGATCCATCAGGTAATTTAATAACACCCAATCTTTAGGAAATAAAATTTCCTCACGGGAAAATTGTGCCGAATCCGCTTTGTCCACCGCTTCCAACATCTCTTGGCTGATCTGTGGAAAACGCGCCGCCCCCCCAAAATAGTTATAAACCACGCGAGCCGCTGAAGGCGCACTGGGATCGATGATGTAATTTTCTGGACGATCTGTATTGCGTAAAGTCTCGCTCCAATGGTGATCGAAAACCAAATGCGCCCCCGCTACATAAGGCAAATTGGTGGTGATGTCGTTAGCGGTAATGTCAATTTTACCATCTTGCATGTCTTTGGGATGGACGAATTTAATCTCATTAATTAAATCCAATTCTTTTAACAATACGGCGCAAATTAAACCATCAAAATCGCTACGAGTCACTAAACGATATTGTCGTTCTGCCATTATAATACTCCATACAAAAAGTAAAGGTGTGAAGGTGTAGAGGTGTAAATATAGATTATTCGATTGCTCATGAATAAGTGGTTTTTCTTATAGAAAATATTAGGGATTAATGCGTAATTGCTGTCCCAAGTGTAGGCGATTACTGGATAAACGATTCCAGCGTTTTAAATGAGCGACAGTCACTTGATAGCGACGGGCGATAGTGCCTAATGTATCACCTTTTCGCACCGTATAGACCGTTGACAATTCAGCACGCGGTGCTTTTGTGGGCTGACTGACGAGTGCTACAGATAGCTCCGGGACACGAATGCGGCTACCTACTTTTAATTGGCGCGTGTTTAGATGTCGATTCAATCGTTTTAAGGTGGTCACATCGGTGTGATAAGCCTGCGCAATGCGTGCCAATGTGTCGCCTTTTTTTACTCGATAAGCGATTGTTTTTTGTACGGGAGCGGTAGAAGACGGGGAATTGCCGGGACTTGGGGTTGAGGCAACGGTTAATGTTTTACGGGGCGGTTTGTCGCCCTCCGGCAACAGTTGATCCGCATCGAGTAGCGCAACTTGGCGACGAAATAAATCCGCTTTGCCAATCGGTAAAACCAAAGCATGATGACCCTCTCCTTGGGGCGGAGTTATTTTCCCACGATAACCCGGATTTAAGCGTTTTAAATCTTCCGCATGAAGCCCAATTAAATCCGCCGCCACATTTAAATCAATCGCCTGTTCTAAAGGTACAGATTCAAAATAAGGAGAATCTGCAATGGGCATTAATTTAACCCCGTATTGTTTCGGATTTCTAATAATCTCAGAAATGGCTAAAAGACGCGGTACAAATTCACGGGTTTCTTTGGGTAAATCTAAAGACCAATAATCGGTGGGTTTGCCGGCGGCAATATTTTTTTCAATGGCTTTTTGCACATTGCCCTGTCCCCAATTGTAGGCAGCTAGGGCATTCAGCCAATCTCCGTCAAATTGGCGATGTAGACGTTGCAGATAAGTCAATGCCGCATCGGTCGAAGCCACAATATCTTGTCTTCCATCGTACAATGAATCTTGTTTTAAGCCAAAAGATCGTCCTGTTTCGGGCATAAATTGCCATAAACCGGCGGCATTTCTGGGGGAGCGTGCCAATGGTTGAAAGCCACTTTCCACAGCGGGCAGTAAAGCAATTTCCAACGGCATTCCTCGTTCTTCGACTTGAGACACAATGTGGTATAACCAAGGCGCGGCATTTTCCGCCAGACGATTAAAATATTGAGGATGTTTCAGATATTTAGCCGTGATCTCTTCAATAGACTCATGTTCATTTTCGATCAAACCATAGCCACTGCGAATGCGATGCCACAAACTGTTCCGATCTTCTCTGGTCAGAGGATAAGTGAGGCGTTGTTTGGGCAGGGCAGGTTTGGGTATTGCTGGGGAATCTGCAAGAGAAATGTCTTCTGTTTCTTCCTCTTCTTCCGCATGTAAAACAGGATCAGGAGGTCGCCACAGCGGAATATCCGCATCTTGAGAAGGCAACACCGGCGAGGCCTGCGGCACAGGAAGGCGAATAGGCGGCATTGGCAAAGGTTCAGTGGCAGGCGGCACGCTCTGACATCCCGCCAACCACAACACACTTTGACTAAGACAAAGTAGTATTATGGGATGTTTATACAGCAGTTTTTTCCCCAAAACCAGCCTCCACACCGTCAAAACCTGAATTCAGGTATTAAAATTGCCTTGAGCCGATGAATGAAATCAATTAACCGTTGAATAGTGCCTCTTTCTTGGCACCACACAACGGATCGCTTTACTCAATGCGTGGGTTGTTATGATGAAACATCAATATTGTCCGTTTTGCACTTTAGAAGCCTGCGAAATTATTGCAGAAACTGAATTAACTGTCACTATTCGGGATAATTTCCCTGTCTCACCGGGACATACTTTAATTATTCCACGTCGTCATATTCATTCGTTATTTCATTTAACTGAAATGGAACAAATGGCGATTCTACAAGCCCTCAGTGATGCGCGTTTTCGCTTATCTGAAATGTTTGCGCCTGATGGCTATAATATCGGCATTAACGACGGCGCAGCGGCTGGACAAACTGTCATGCACTTACATATTCATTTAATTCCACGTTATCGCGGGGATTGTGCTGATCCGCGTGGGGGAATTCGGCATTTATTCCCAGAAAAAGCGGTGTATTGGGAGGAAAAACCACTGAACTTATAAAAGCAGTGTCTCTCAATAATTGCTGGTACAATATCCCCCGAACGGTCGTCTTGTCAGAAACTCTTCATGGTTTTGTCATCTCGTTGTTTGACAATAGTCGAGAATAAAACCGTTATTTTTTCTCTGCTACCCGGTGATAGGTCGATATTGAAAGCCCCCGCGCCTAGAAAAATACAAAAAATTGAGCCGCTCACCATTGGCTGGCGCGAATGGTTGGCTCTGCCCGAATTGGGAATTGTCGCGCTCAAGGCCAAAGTGGATACGGGAGCGCGCACTTCGGCATTACACGCTTATCAACTCGAAACTTTCCAACGTCAACAACAACATTGGGTGCGTTTTTATGTGCATTTGTCTAAACACCCCCCTTATCCGCATGTTTGTTGTGAAGCGCAAATTATTGATCAACGGGTAGTCAGTGATTCGGGAGGGCATCGGGAACAGCGGTATGTGATTTGTACGCCGGTACGTTTGGCCGGGCATGAATGGCCGATTGAAATTACGCTCACGAATCGGGATACCATGCGTTTTCCCATGTTGCTTGGGCGTACGGCTATGCCAGAGGGTTTGTTCATTAATCCCACCGCTTCCTATTTGCTGGCGCGCCCCGTTAAAAAAAGTTAGCGCGTTCTATTCTAAAATTCTAATTTTCCCAATCTAAGCCAACTATTCCTGCATACTACGATGAAATTAGTCATCCTTTCTCGCAACCGTAATTTATATTCTACTCGCCGCTTGGTTGAAGCGGCCGAACAATTAGGACATCAGGCGCAGGTGATTGATCATTTGCGCTGTTACATGAATATTGCCGCGCATAATCCGCAAATTCATTACAAAGGACAGGCAATTGAACAGGTTGACGCTGTCATTCCGCGCATTGGTGCGTCCGTTACTTTTTATGGTACGGCGGTTGTGCGACAATTTGAAATGATGGGCGTGTTGACCGTCAATGAATCCGTCGCCATCAGTCGCGCACGGGATAAGTTGCGATCTTTGCAATTATTGGCGCGTAAAGGCATTGGGCTGCCGGTGACGGGATTTGCGCATTCGCCTGATGATACGGATGATTTGATTAATTTGGCGGGCGGTGCGCCTTTGGTTCTTAAATTGTTGGAAGGCACGCAAGGCCGTGGTGTGGTGTTAGCAGAAACGCGCCAAGCGGCTGAGAGTGTGATTGATGCGTTTCGCGGCTTAAAAGTGCATTTTTTGGCGCAGGAATTTATTAAAGAAGCCCGAGGCGCGGATATTCGTTGTTTTGTCATTGGGGATAAGGTGGTAGCTTCGATGTTGCGCCAAGCAAAGCCTGGTGAGTTTCGTTCTAATTTGCATCGCGGGGGTCGGGCGGAGTTGGTTAAAATTACGCCAGAGGAGCGTTCGATTGCGACGCGAGCGGCGAATATTATTGGTTTGGATGTTGCGGGTGTGGATATTCTCCGCGCCAATCATGGCCCTGTGGTGATGGAGGTGAATTCGAGTCCGGGCTTAGAAGGGATTGAGCGCGCTACGGGTAAAGATATTGCGCGTATGATCATCGAGTTTACACAAAGAAAAATTGAGGAAACCCGCGACAGTCCCGCTCGTAATCGAACACGTGGCAAGGGTTAATGCGCCATCGCAGAATAAGAATAATATTCTCTGTTTTATTGAAGTAAAAATAATGTCTAATTTTTTAGAAATTTTAGGATTTTCCTTTTCCATTACGGCACCGATTTTTGTTATTTTAGCGTTAGGCGTTTGGTTTACCTATTTGGGTTGGATTAATGATAATTTTATCGAAGTGGGATCGAAATTAGTCTTTAATGTGGCCTTGCCTACCTTATTGTTTATTAGCATTAGTAAAACCCATATTTCTGAAGTCACCAATGGGACATTAATTGTCTATGCGGCGATAGGTACGGTGGTGGTTTACTTGCTATTGGAAGTGATTGCGCATTATTTTATTCATCCGCAGGAAGATCGGGGGGTGATTGTACAAGGATCGTTCCGTTCTAATATGGGCATTATTGGTTTGGCGTATTGTATTAATGCTTATGGTCATGCGGGATTGGTGGCGGCATCTTTATATATTGGTTTAGTGACGATTTTATTTAACATTCTGTCTGTTATTACTTTAAATCGTTCTCTCCATAAGAATAAAGGTATTGGCAATACTTTTATGGGGATTATTACGAATCCTTTAATTATTGGGATTGTGTTGGCGTTACCGATTGCGTGGACAGAAGTGCAATTGCCTGCGATAATTTTGGATACGGGAGAATATTTTGCACAAATGACGTTGCCTTTGGCGTTGTTATGTACGGGGGGATCGTTAGATTTTAATGCGCTTAAATGTGATTTAAATAAGGCGTTATTTGCGTCGGCTTGTAAATTGATTATTGTGCCGTTTTTATTGACTTTTGGGGGTTATTTATTGGGATTTCGTGGGATTGATTTAGGCGTGTTATTTCTATTATCTTCTGCGCCCACTGCGGCTGCCAGTTATATCATGGTTAGAGCGATGGGCGGAAATGCGTCTTTGGCCGCGAATATTATTGTTTTAACGGTGATTGGTTCGCTGTTTGCGACCAGTTTTGGTGTGACGTTGTTGCGTGGTTTGGGGTTGATGTAAGGGGGATGTCAGCAGGGTTTTGGTGAATAAAATATGTTGTGCTTATCATGTTTGGATTTGTCAACAATTAGAAAATATAGGGTTCATAGAATTCTTATTTTGTCAGAATCAGAATTTACAGACACAAGAATTTTCAAAATTGATTCTTGCAAGTCGTTTGTTTTCCATCAGTTTTTTATTCTTTAGTTCTGAAAATCCTGAAATTCTGTCAATTCTGATTCTGACAGAAAAGTTTTATGAATGACTTAATTTTGGTATAGAATTCTTATTTTGTCAGAATCAGAATTTACAGACGCAAGAATTTTCAAAATTTATTCTTGCAAGTCGTTTGTTTTCCATCAGTTTTTTATTCTTTAGTTCTGAAAATCCTGAAATTCTGTCAATTCTGATTGGTAACGTCTTTTACCGCTAGATTGTACGGAAGACGGAAAAGTCGCCGTAAAACCGAAGAACTTATTAAGCAATTGGATAAAGAAGATGATCACTCTTAAAGCGTTTAAATATCGGATATATCCAACAAAACAACAACTTATACAGTTGAATAAGACCTTTGGTTGTGTGAGAGTGGTGTGGAATCACAATGTAGAAATCTTTAATAAATTTGATAAGAATAAGACAGAGCAAGAATCGCCTTTAACTTCTACTTTATTGAGAAAGAAATATGAGTGGATGGGTGAAGTAAGTGCAGCAGCCTTACAACAGAAAGAAATAGATTTTAAATCTTTTAAAAAGAATTACTTTTCAAAAACTAGAAAGAAAAAAATAGGTCGTCCTCAATTCAAAACTAAAGACGGCCTTCAAAGTTTTAGACTGCCCAATCAAAAGTTCAGTTTATCAGACAACAAAATCCGTTTAGAAAAAATTGGGAAAGTTAAAATTGTTTTAGACAGAGAAATTCCGAACAACAGTAAATTCATGATTGAAGATTTGAACGTATCTGGAATGATTAAAAATCATAATCTAGCAAAATCCATCAGTGATGCTTCTTTCTCAGAGTTTTATAACATCCTTAGTTATAAAGCGAAGTGGTACAGTAAAGAAGTGGTTAAAATAGATCGGTGGTTTGCAAGTTCAAAGACGTGTTCATGTTGCGGTTGGAGAAATGAGCATTTAACGTTATCGGATAGAACCTTTACTTGCAAAGCGTGCGGATTTGAAATAGATAGGGATTCAAACGCAAGCAAAAACATTTTAAACAAAGCATTGAGAGTTATCAATGCTATACGAACGCCGAGCGGATGTCAGACTTTAGCGGATTAATCCGCTAAAGCTATCTGCGTTGAAGCGTTTAGAGGAGCATAGAAAATTCTTTTCTATGTAAATCGTAACTATAAGCTGCTTTTACACAGCAATTCATTTAAGCTCCCATTAAAGCCAGTTTTGGAATCGGTTTTTAAGTTAAACCATGCCCTAAGCATCGTTATCAACTTTCGGGGAAAATGGTACTTTTTTCTTGCTGATAGAACTGCAAAGCATGGTAAACCGCACGCACCACCGCACGCGGAGTAATGGTCGCGCCGGTAAATTGGTCAAAAATTCCGCCATCGCGTTTTACTTGCCAGCCGGTTGATGACGGATTTTCCAAAGATCGCCCGTTAAACGCGGTGATCCAATCCGAACGACGATGTTCAATGGCATCCCCCAATCCAGGCGTTTCCTGATGCGACAAAACACGCACACCCAACACTGTTCCCTGCGCATCCAAGCCGATCAACAATTGAATACGCCCGTTATAGCCCTCTAACGCACTGGTCATCAAAGCCACACCACGCGCCTGACCTTGTTGCCACGCCCGATAAACCGTGATAGAGGCAGCATGTGACGTATTAGCGGGATAATCGATCTTATCTGCTAACAATTCATTGTCGTAATAATCAGCAGGCATCACTTGATTAAGGGTGCGCAATAAGGTATTTCTTTCATTTTGAGCGGTTTGGGCGCGAGTTGCCTGATAAGTGCCGGCCACCAAAACAGCCCCCACCAAAGCTGCGATACTGATTACGCTGGTGGCTTTTGCAAATGATTTCAAAATAAAATACTCCTAAAAATCACTAAATATTCTCTATCAGAAAGCCGTTTTATCTATCTATTTTTTCTAGTAAACGCCGTCATGATCACCCTGCGTTTGTATTCTAAAAGTCTTTTTTGTGAAATAGTGCTGTTTTTACCACAGATTTTGTGAAAAAAACAACAAAAAATACTTTATTGCTGACTGTATAAGGTATATAATTTGCCTAATTTTGTGCAGTGCAAAAAAAACTGGATTAGCGAAGAGACGCGCTTTTTTTAAAGACATTCAGCAGGTACAGATATGATGGCTGATGACTTACAAACCATGAACCGACTGTTTCATGCAGAAAATGTAGAAGAATTTAGTGATGCACTGAATGACTTACTACATCGTGCGCATGACAAACACTTACGGAATAATGCCCATCGTGCCTTGAAACAGGCCATTGCAGAACATTTAGAACGACACGCATTGGCGGGGCGTTTGGATGTTTTTGTATCTATTCGCAAGCGAATTTGCATATTATTGCAACAATTCTACCCTGAAGTTTTAGAACACAGCGAAACATTGTAGCTGCTTACCATAAGGGCAGACAAATGCGTCTGCCTTACCATGGGGTTGTGTTGGCGATGATTCAGGGAAATATTGGTTTTTGCTACTGTAAACTGGCTTCAATCGCGGCCAAAACCGCTTGAGGCGCATCAGCTTGCGTCACAGGACGGCCAAGCACCAAATAAGTCGCTCCCAAATCTAAGGCTTCTTTGGGGGTCATAATACGTTTTTGATCATGAGATTCGCTGCCCACAGGACGAATACCGGGTGTGACCAACACAAAAGGATCGTCTTTATCCATTGTGCGCTTAATTGCCGTCAACTCATGTGGTGAACACACCAAACCATCTAATTGATTTGCTTTAACTAAACGAGCGAGTCTTAACACATTTTCTTCTAAAGTGCCATGAAGTCCCGTCGCATACAGATCGCTTTGTTCCAAACTGGTCAAAATACTGACCGCAATCAATAAAGGCCGTGGTTGATACGCTTCAATTGCCTCCCGCGCCGCCAACAACATATCCCGTCCGCCCAAAGCGTGTACATTTAACATCCACACCCCCAACTCCGCCGCAGAAGCACAAGCCCGCGCCACCGTATTAGGGATGTCGTGAAATTTTAAATCAAGAAACACGTCAAATCCCAAACGATGCAACGCTTCAATTAAAGCGGGTCCCTCACGAGTAAACAGTTCTAAACCTACTTTGACTCGATAACGTTGGGCATCCAATGGCTGCACAAAAGCCAATGCTTTTTGTGCGGTGGGAAAATCTAAAGCAATAATTAAAGGAGTTTTACTCACCATCGATACCTTGTATTGGTTTAACTGTGTTCCATTGTTTGCAACTTGGACATTGCCAATGTAAAGTTTTACCGGTAAAACCACAATGTCCACATTTATAAATTGGTTTATTGCGTAGCAATTGTTTAGTCATATCTTTGAGTAATAATAAGTGATCATGCGTGATATTTCCTGCACGCATCAAGGCTAAATCAAGCAGGTGATCTAAACCGCGAATTGAGGGACAACGATGCAATTGTTTCACGATAAAATCAGCAGCGTGTTGATCGCCTTGTTGTTGTTTTAAAATTTTCGCCATCACCAGCATGGGAGTGATGCCATTATATTGTTTTAATAATCCGTTTAAATAATCGGCAAATTGATCGGTTTGCTGCAATTGTTCATAACATTGTTGTAAAGGCTCAATCACTTCAGATAAATAATCGGGGTCTTGTTGTTCTACTCGTTTAAATGCGGTGATGGCGCGTGGATAATCGGCCGTTTGCAACGACAATTCCCCTTCCAACAAACTGGCACGTACGCAATTGGGATCGACATGTAGGGCTTGCGCGAGGGCTTGATGGGTGCGGTTTAAATCGTGCTGCTGCCGCCAATAATCAGCTTGCTCACAATGGTATTGGGCAATCACGGGATGCAGCGATTCCCCACAGACTTGTGACAATTGTCGCGCAGTATGAATGGCTTTATCCCAATCATGTTCTTGTTGATAAATATCTAACAGTTGATAATAAGCCCGTAATTGATGAATCGGACTGTGTGTTAATTGTAACAATAAATCTTCCGCCCGATCCAATAAACCCGCACAAAAATAATCTTGACCTAATTCTAATAAAGCTTGGCTGCGTTGTTCAGTATTTAAAGTGGGACGCGCAATTAAATTTTGATGAATGCGAATGGCTCTATCCACTTCACCGCGCCGTCGAAATAAAGCACCTAAAGCCAGATGTGTTTCTACCGTATCGCTATCGACATCAATCAGCTTAATAAAAACATCAATGGCTTTGTCAGGTTGTTCGTTTAATAGGTAATTTAAACCGCGAAAATAATCCAGCGATAAATGATTATTGCTACGCGCCGATTGTTCTAAGAAACTGCGACGTGCTGCAAACCAGCCTGATGCGGCAGCAATAGGTAAAAGTAGCCATAACAACTCATTCATTGAGACACATTATTATTACAAATGAAATGGGGAAATAGAACAAAAGGTTTATGCAGAAATTGGTCTGACGACAATAATAGTCAAGTGAATTCCGTCCGTCTAAGCACAGATTTCGTTTAGATGGTACACTATAGCAGATTATGCGATAACTTGAATCGACAAGTGTAAAAATTGGCTGAGGTTTTTAGTGGATGTGGGGAGTATTTAAAAAAATAAGGGATATAGCCTAAATATTTTTATATTTAGAGAAGATTTTTGTCTGAGTCAAATAATCGTTCTATTTCTTCCAATGTCAAACCCATTATTTCTGCAATATCATGGTGACTCATTCCCATTTTTTTCATTTTTGTCGCAGTTTGTAATAAGGCTTTTTTCATGCCTCTTTCCTCACCAATGGCAATGCCTCTTTCTTCACCAATGACGATACCTATTTCTATCCCTTCTTCTTTACCTTCTTCTTTGCCCTCCAATTTACCCAATACATAAGTTGATTGATACATACTGGCTTGATAATGTAAATCTTCCTGATGGCGTTCGTAAGCCAATCGTTCTTGTGGAGTCATTTTTAACACATCTAATGTTTCTTTAGCCTCTTTCAAACCTTTGGCAGTAAAATTATCTTCAATCTGCTCATTTTTAAGAAAATAAATCCATTCATCTAAAGTATTCTTCGCCACATTATTAAAATTACGCAATTCAATCAAATAATATTCAGGATATAAATCAGCAATTTTCTTTACCGCATAAAGATTTTTTTGCTCCTCGCTTAACTCTAATTCAGTTTGATTATGCAATCCAATAAAGCGCGTCGTGCCATGATAAATATAATCGTCGCCTTTACCCAAATCAAAATGCAGAATATTCACAGAAATAACCTTGCTCACCTCAGCATAAGGCACACCCTTAGGTAAATGTTCCGTAATGACTTTAGAACAAGCATAAAGAATTCGCTGTAAATAATCTAATTCACGCGAAAACTGCACTTCAATAATATAAATCTTTTCCTCACTGTCTTTAACTTTAATATCAACCCGATTAAATTTATCATCGGGCAGGTCTTGATTGCTTTCACTTTCCAACACTTCTAAAATCTGAATATTGGTAAATAATAATTCAGATAAAAATCCTTCTAAAATCCCAAAATTAGCTTTACTGCGCAGAATCTTCTTAATCGCCCAATCAAAACTAATTAATTTTCTTGGTGAATTTGGCATCGCTGCATACTCCTTAGATGAAAAGTGTTTCTATTTCTTCCAATGTCAAACCCATTATTTCTGCAATATCATGGTGACTCATTCCCATTTTTTTCATTTTTGTCGCAGTTTGTAATAAGGCTTTTTTCATGCCTCTTTCCTCACCAATGACAATACCTATTTCTATCCCTTCTTCTTTGCCCTCCAATTTACCCAATACATAAGTTGATTGATACATACTGGCTTGATAATGTAAATCTTCCTGATGGCGTTCGTAAGCCAATCGTTCTTGTGGAGTCATTTTTAACACATCTAATGTTTCTTTAGCCTCTTTCAAACCTTTGGCGGTAAAATTATCTTCAATCTGCTCATTTTTAAGAAAATAAATCCATTCATCTAAAGTATTCTTCGCCACATTATTAAAATTACGCAATTCAATCAAATAATATTCAGGATATAAATCAGCAATTTTCTTTACCGCATAAAGATTTTTTTGCTCCTCGCTTAACTCTAATTCAGTTTGATTATGCAATCCAATAAAGCGCGTCGTGCCATGATAAATATAATCGTCGCCTTTACCCAAATCAAAATGCAGAATATTCACAGAAATAACTTTGCTCACCTCAGCATAAGGCACACCCTTAGGTAAATGTTCCGTAATGACTTTAGAACAAGCATAAAGAATTCGCTGTAAATAATCTAATTCACGCGAAAACTGCACTTCAATAATATAAATCTTTTCCTCACTGTCTTTAACTTTAATATCAACCCGATTAAATTTATCATCGGGCAAGTCTTGATTGCTTTCACTTTCCAACACTTCTAAAATTTGAATATTGGTAAATAATAATTCAGATAAAAATCCTTCTAAAATCCCAAAATTAGCTTTACTGCGCAGAATCTTCTTAATCGCCCAATCAAAACTAATTAATTTTCTTGGTGAATTTGGCATCGCTGCATACTCCTTAGATGAAAAGTGTTTCTATTTCTTCCAATGTCAAACCCATTATTTTTGCAATATCATGGTGACTCATTCCCATTTTTTTCATTTTTGTCGCAGTTTGTAATAAGGCTTTTTTCATGCCTCTTTCCTCACCAATGGCGATACCTCTTTCCTCACCAATGACAATACCTATTTCTATCCCTTCTTCTTTGCCCTCCAATTTACCCAATACATAAGTTGATTGATACATACTGGCTTGATAATGTAAATCTTCCTGATGGCGTTCGTAAGCCAATCGTTCTTGTGGAGTCATTTTTAACACATCTAATGTTTCTTTAGCCTCTTTCAAACCTTTGGCAGTAAAATTATCTTCAATCTGCTCATTTTTAAGAAAATAAATCCATTCATCTAAAGTATTCTTCGCCACATTATTAAAATTACGCAATTCAATCAAATAATATTCAGGATATAAATCAGCAATTTTCTTTACCGCATAAAGATTTTTTTGCTCCTCGCTTAACTCTAATTCAGTTTGATTATGCAATCCAATAAAGTGCGTCGTGCCATGATAAATATAATCATCGCCTTTACCCAAATCAAAATGCAGAATATTCACAGAAATAACCTTGCTCACCTCAGCATAAGGCACACCCTTAGGTAAATGTTCCGTAATAACTTTAGAACAAGCATAAAGAATTCGCTGTAAATAATCTAATTCACGCGAAAACTGCACTTCAATAATATAAATCTTTTCCTCACTGTCTTTAACTTTAATATCAACCCGATTAAATTTATCATCGGGCAGGTCTTGATTGCTTTCACTTTCCAATACTTCTAAAATCTGAATATTGGTAAATAATAATTCAGATAAAAATCCTTCTAAAATCCCAAAATTAGCTTTACTGCGCAAAATCTTCTTAATCGCCCAATCAAAACTAATTAATTTTCTTGGTGAATTTGGCATCGTTGCGTACTCCTTAGATGAAAAGTGTTTCTATTTCTTCCAATGTCAAACCCATTATTTCTGCAATATCACGGTGACTCATTCCCATTTTTTTCATTTTTGTCGCAGTTTGTAATAAGGCTTTTTTCATGCCTCTTTCCTCACCAATGACGATACCTATTTCTATCCCTTCTTCTTTACCTTCTTCTTTGCCCTCCAATTTACCCAATACATAAGTTGATTGATACATACTGGCTTGATAATGTAAATCTTCCTGATGGCGTTCATAAGCCAATCGTTCTTGTGGAGTCATTTTTAACACATCTAATGTTTCTTTAGCTTCTTTCAAACCTTTGGCAGTAAAATTATCTTCAATCTGTTCATTTTTAAGAAAATAAATCCATTCATCTAAAGTATTCTTCGCCACATTATTAAAATTACGCAATTCAATCAAATAATATTCAGGATATAAATCAGCAATTTTCTTTACCGCATAAAGATTTTTTTGTTCCTCGCTTAACTCTAATTCAGTTTGATTATGCAATCCAATAAAGCGCGTCGTGCCATGATAAATATAATCATCGCCTTTACCCAAATCAAAATGCAGAATATTCACAGAAATAACTTTGCTCACCTCAGCATAAGGCACACCCTTAGGTAAATGTTCCGTAATGACTTTAGAACAAGCATAAAGAATTCGCTGTAAATAATCTAATTCACGCGAAAACTGCACTTCAATAATATAAATCTTTTCCTCACTGTCTTTAACTTTAATATCAACCCGATTAAATTTATCATCGGGCAGGTCTTGATTGCTTTCACTTTCCAACACTTCTAAAATCTGAATATTGGTAAATAATAATTCAGATAAAAATCCTTCTAAAATCCCAAAATTAGCTTTACTGCGCAGAATCTTCTTAATCGCCCAATCAAAACTAATTAATTTTCTTGGTGAATTTGGCATCGTTGCGTACTCCTTAATTGACTATATTGCTACACTAAGCATTATAATCAATAAGTTAGTTTTGGTATAGGCTATTGACCTCAGTCTCATTTTTTTTGTCATATTGGTTAATTTTTTCCTGAAAAACAAGCTATAATCTGCATTTCCTAAAGTTGATTTTTAGTAGAATCTCCTATTAAACTGATTTTATAGAGGTTTATGGAAATGCAGGAGGCATTGTCAACCTACTTTGGTTTGTCTGTACCGTTTACAGCGGTGGAGTTAAAAGCGGCTTATCGGCGATTGGCACGGCGTTTACACCCCGATAAAGGCGGCAGCAAAGAGGCATTTCAAACATTACAGCATTATTATCAAGCCGCACGACCTTACTGTCAGGCGGAAGAGCCGCTGTCGCCTAAAAAAACGACATCCCCACCGCGATCCACTTATTCTTATTCTTCTTCTACTTATCATCGGTTAGAAACTTTTTTAGATCATTGGGGAATTGAAGATGAACAAGAACGACAATCTTATTGTGAATGGGCGATTCAATTAGGAATTGAAGACAGTTTAATTTTATTAGAATATTTACGCGAATTATTAAAAGCCCGTCAATATTGTTATTGTCCCAGTTATGCGTGGCAAGCCATGATTGATAAATATGGCGCACAATTAGCCCGCGTTTTATTACCGTGGAGTATTGCTCAGGAATTGCAAGGGCGAGTGTTTCGTTCTTAACCGTGTGCAGTCGCATTTTTTTACGTGGCGATTGCACGCGAATTGCAGTATCATTTTACGCTGTTTAATCATACGATAGAAGTTGGGTTATGTTGCACGTTGTTGCCGCCGTTATCGCCAATCCCAAAGGGGACATTTTAATCACCCGTCGCGCCAGCCAAGCGCATCAGGGGGATCGGTGGGAATTTCCCGGCGGTAAAGTGGAAAGCAATGAGTCTGTAGAACATGCGTTGGCGCGAGAATTAAATGAAGAACTGGGTATTGATGTTTTACAAGCTCGTCCTTTGATTCGTGTTTTACATCACTATCCCAAGCAAACCATCTTGTTAGATGTGTGGTACGTAGAACAATGGCAAGGAGAGGCGTGGGGGCGTGAAGGACAACCTTTGTTGTGGTGCCATCCAGAGCAGTTGTCTGATTACCATTTTCCTGATGCCAATTATCCGATTATTGACGCGATTTTTTTACCTGATTTTTACGTGATTACGCCAGAACCCACTCGTTTGCGGGATAAGGCATTTTTTAATGGTTTGTCGCACGTATTGGCGCAAGGACAGCGTTTAATTCAGTTGCGTGCTAAAGCTTTGTATGCGGATTCATTGCGAGATTATTGTCATTTTGCTGAAAATGTATTGCGTATTTGCGCAGAACATCGGGCAGAATTGATTTTAAATGCGGATGTGACTACGGCACAATCGGTGGGCAGTCATGGTGTCCATTTGACCAGTGAGCGGCTTTTTGAGCAGGTTTCACGGCCTTTATCTAAGGAATATTGGGTGTCTGCTTCTTGTCATCACGCCAGCGATTTGGTGCAAGCGCAACGAATACAAACTGATTTTGTGGTGATCAGTCCCGTGCGGCCGACCTTGTCGCACCCTGATGGGCGTGCTTTGGGTTGGTTAGGTTTTTTCCGTTTGGTCGAACAAGCCCATTGTCCAGCTTATGCCTTAGGTGGATTACAACAAAAACAACTCCACTGCGCCCGCGCCCACGGCGCACAAGGAATTGCAGGAATTCGGGATTTTTGGCTGGGGAAGAATGAAATATAAAAAATCACGGCAAACGCCATAAACGCCAGCCTTCCCAAACGCCCGCATCAAGCGTAATTAAACGATGCAATCCTGCCAAATAAGCCGACATCACCGCATCTACACCTTGTTCTGCGGGCAGCGCAAATAAAGTCAATTCAAATCGCTCCCCTCCCAACCAACGAATAGAACCCGCCGCCATTGCTGCTCCCGTGTGAATCGCCAATTCCACCGTTCCTACGGGACAAGGTAATTTCTGCCCTAAAAAATCAAAATGACGGGTGCGCTTTTCCGCATAAGGACTAAAAATATCGTTCAAACTAATGACAATATCCCCTGCTTTTAAAGTTTTACTCACTGCACGTAAGGATTGGGGCGAAGTATTTTCCGTGACATAAAGGAATTCTCCCCCATGATAAAATCGCTCACAATCAGTAAAATAATTTTGGTAAATATCGCTAATATAAGAATAAATAGGGCTGATTTCTGGACTCATCGCTAAAGTACGAATGCGACGCGCTAATAATAACCCTATGGCCACGGTAAATAAAAAATTATGGTGATTGTGATAAGTCATTAAAAATAAGCCGCGATTTTTTAACGTTTCTTTAATATCAAAATCACAATGAATCGTCACTGATTGCGCTAACCAATCTTGATCTAATTGCGCGATACGAAAAATATTAAGATGAGACACACCAATATGATTCAACATACTGTGCCACACTTGCGGCGGAGAATGGGATAAATGAGCTACGCATTGCTGCGCAATGTGGTGTACATGCCCGCAAATCGCCGGATCACGATGGGGACTAAAATAACGCGCCAACCGCGCCGCAAAAGGATAACCATAACGAGGCGGTAAATAACGCGCTGTTTGTCGCAAAATACTTAAAAAACGATGGTAACGTCGGCCATAAGCGTGCATAACACGTTCAGTATTTTTCATAATACCTACCGTATTGTTATAACGACAATAAATGGTCTTGCGCCGTCAACTGCCACCGATGCGGCATGGCGACAATTCCTTGTTCTACGCCGTGTTGCACCACTTCTAATTGAATCGCTGACAAGGCTTGATCATAAGCATGTAAGGCTTTTTCACAACCTAAATAAACATCTAATTGATAATTACCTTTTAACAGTAATAAACGCGGAAATAATAAATTAATTTTTCCTTTCCCCGTATTGTGATGAGGAATTAATACATCATCATTATGCGTGGTGGCACTGGCGATTAATAAACCATCTCGACGCATCACCGCCACACCCACCGTCGGCGTGGCTAATGTGGGATCGTAAATAAATTCAATGGTCACCGTTAATTCACTTTCGCCACTGTGCAATTGCAAAGCCGTACCAGATTGCGCGCCACTGTGGGCGACAATTTGAGTTAATCGAGCCGTGCCTTTTAATTCGGTGGGAATAGAAAGGGTTTCTTCTGTGCTTTCTATGTCGGAATCAGAAGAGGTATTGATTTTTGCCGGAGATAAAAGAGAAGTGCGACTATTGCTATCATGATTTAAAAATTCCGCATATTCCGTTAAAACATGATTGGGATCGCCTTGGGCTTTAACTTGGCCGTGATCTAACCATAAAACCGTGTCGCAAATTTTCTCCATTTGATACAGAGAATGAGAGCAAAATAAAATCGTTTTGGCCGACTCTCGAAAGTGCATAATGCGGTCAAATGATTTTCTCGCAAATGCCCCATCTCCAACCGATAACGCTTCATCCACAATTAAAATATCAGGCTCAATACACGTGGCCACCGCAAACGCCAGTCTGACAAACATCCCCGAAGAATAAGTTTTTACCGGGCGTTCCATGTCGTCGGCAATGCCCGCAAAAGCGACGATTTCATCATATAATTCATCAATTTGCTGCAAAGTCAACCCCATGACCGCGCCACTTAAATAGACATTTTCTCGCCCCGTCATTTCAGGATGAAATCCCCCACCCAATTCTAATAACGCCGCAACGCGCCCATGAACCCGACAATGTCCGCCCAAATCAGGCGTTAAAGTACGCGCCACTAATTTTAATAAAGTGCTTTTTCCCGCGCCATTTTTTCCCACTAATCCAACCACTTGTCCATGATGAATATTGAGATTTAAAGGATGCAACGCATAAGTTAAATGGGCATAAGTGCGCCCTGTCATAATTTCTTTTAATTGATCCCAACCGCGTTGATAAATGCGGTAGGTTTTACTGACATTTTCTAATTCAATCACATTGTCCATCATATTTATTAAAATAAATCACTATCGCCTGCGGTAAAATAAAATTGTTTTAATAATGCCTGTTGATCGGCTTGATTGGCATTAAACAAAGTTAAACAAAGGTCTAATTGTTGCCATTGTCGTTGTGGTTCAAAACCAATATCTCGCAATAAATTTGTCCACGTTTCTGGGGTTAATGAAAACCAACCATGCACTTGCGTAATTTTCTGACCACATTGCTGATAAAATTTTAATGCCGCAATCAATCCAGCGCGTAAAGCAAAAGCATCAAATTGACTAAATAACGCATCAATTAAAATTAAAGTTTCCCCTTCGACACGAGTGATCCACCAACCCACAGGTTTACGCCAACGATGCACCACAAAAAAACGATAACTAAAATCAGGATGCTGCTCATAACGCCATTTTAAATAAACCTGATTGCGTTCAATAAAAACAGGATAATGATGGCGAGATTGTTTTAAGATTTTATCCGCCCAATCATCGACTCGATTAACACAAGCCACGGTGTAACCTTTTGACCAATTTTTCCAGCGGGGTGTTTTCTGTAATTTCTTAAAAATAGACTCAGAAAGAAACCAATCATAAATTTCTGTAGCAGATTGATAATCAAGAAATTTTTGCCCAAATTTCTGCACTGTTCCCGTATTAAAACCATAGAAAAAAGGCAAACGATTTTCACAAAATTGCCGATGAAAAAACCGCACCGCTCTGGCTAATAAACTGCTATGACCGCGACCAATGCCGCGCCATGCGGCCAGGGTAAACGTATCGCCCACTTGGAAAGTTAAAGTACTGCGGCCATTGAGCCAAACAGGAACAGGATAAGCCGTGTAATGACAGACCAATTGCGTGTGTTGCCACACACTGGCAATAAAAGGGCCGCCAAAAGGATTGCGTAAAAATTTCCACTGCCAATGTTGCGTGCTGCGATTCACCCCAAAAGCTTGATGAAATCCGTCTAAAATCGCATATTCATCACCCGAAATATAACCGCGAATGGTGTAAGGACTCGGCTCTAATTCCCATAATTCATAACCAAATAAATGCTGTCGATACCATTGCCCTTGCATTAACCAACCATGATAAAAACGATCAATTTCAGGCGCAATGGCTTCACCAAATAAAGACAAGAAATAATCCCGATTTTCCGCAAATCCCCGCGCCACCCAATCACACGTTAAAGTCACTGCTTCGCCTAAACGTTGATGATGACGCACAAAAAAACCCATTTGCGCAAAAATAGCCTCAATATCCGCGGCTAAATGTACCGCAGAATATTCACGTGTCCTAGGATGATAAGACACTTCATCACAAATTAACAATTTCCCCTGTGCTTTTAATAATTGTTTGGCACGAATAAACACGGAATGCAAATCAGGAAAATATTGTAAAGATTCTTGGAATAATAATAAATCAAAACTATTTTCTTGCACTAATGCTTGCGATAATTCTAAAAATCCACAGGCAATATATTCCGGCCCTTGATGGTATTTCTTTGCGTAGGCTATTAAATTCGCATCGGGCGCAATCGCCACAACCTCATAACCTTTTTCGTGTAACAATTGTGCCGTCGCACCCAACCCACAACCCACATCAAGAATACGTGCAGGTGCGGGCGGTAAACGGGAAAAAATTAACGCCGTCAATGCCTCTTGGGCTTGGGGTAAAGTGAGCTTGTCTTCGGGAACAGTCCAATAACCAAAATGTAACTCATCTCCCCCCGTGATGACCCGATAAAAACCAAAAGGTTGTGGTAAATCAACAATATCCATAAATTTCTTTTAGGCAAAAATGAAAATAATGTTCACTAGGATAACATGATCCCGTCCTTGCTGACCATGCCACAGCCCACGACGCGCTTATCTGCTCGCCTGAGCTTTGGGCAGCGAAAGCGTGCCATGAGGCGAATCTTGCTGTCTCAACCACGGCAACAGCACGCTGAAACAACTGCCTCGATTCACCTCACTTTCGACCAACACCTTTCCCCAATGAATATCCACCAAACTCTGCACCAAAGATAAACCCAAACCGCTGCCCCCAAATTGGCGCGATAAACGGCTGTCTAATTGGGTAAAAGGCTGAAATAATTTTTTCAAATCCGATTGCGCAATGCCCACACCCGTATCAATAACAGAAAATTCAATGGCTTCCGCACAGAAAAAACCATTCACTTGCAAGGAAATCGTGCCACCTTTGGGCGTGAATTTCACCGCATTACTGAGTAAATTCACCAAAATTTGTCGCAAATAACGCTCATCCCCATAACACACTTTAGTATTCGACATAATTTTTAATACCAAAGTCTGCTCTTTTTTACTGGCTTCTTCTCGCACCAAACGTAAACACGTTTCACACAATTCATCCACATAAACAATGCCAATATCTAACTTTAATTTATTCGCCTGAATTTTCGACAATTCCAAAATATTATTAATCAATGCCGTTAAATGTTGACCACTTTCTTCAATGGTGCGCAATGATTTTAATTGCTTTTGATTAAGGGTTTCTTGTAATTGATCTTGTAATGTGCCTGCTAAGGTAATAATGGCGTGTAATGGCGTTCTTAATTCATGACTCATGAGAGCCAGAAATTGATCTTTTGCCTTATTGCTTTCTAATAGTTTTTGATTGGTTTTTTGCAAGCATAAAGTCCGTTCTGACACCAGTTGTTCTAAATACTGATGGTGATCTTGCAAACGAACTTGGATTTGTCGCTGTTCAGTAATGTCAATTAACGCAGTATGGATTTTATAAATATTCTTATTCTCATCAGGAATGCCCACGCTTTCTAAGCGCACAATTAACTTTCTGGTTTTATGAGACAATTCCAATTCACAACGATGATGTTCTACACTTTGTTTAGCCACTAATTTTAAATGCAATAAAAACGCATTTTGTGACTCTGGCGCAATAAAACTAATAAACGGTTTATAACGCAAAAAAATAATATCATTCTCTAACAATAACGCAGCCGTCATATTCAATTCAATAATCTGCCCATGAATAGAAAGCGTTAAATAAGCCACAGGCGAAAAATGATATAATTCGGCCAAACGATCCCGTGAAAATTCTAATTCATTATGCGCACGACGCAATTCTTCATTTTGCAATTCTAATTCAAGGTGATAATTCTGTAACTTTTGCACTAAAGATTGCAAATTTTCAACATGCTCTATGGACATCATAGGACTCCTGTTAATGCACTAGAAATAATCTGGGGTAAGAAATAACAACTTACCCCATAAACTCTAGCACATAATGAGGGAATGGTGCTTAATTATCCGTTTCTTGCTGTAACGCCCACATTTGCGAATAAGTGCCATTTAATGCCAATAATTCGCTATGATTGCCGCGCTCAATAATCATTCCATTCGCCATCACTAAAATCTGCTCGGCATCAACAATGGTTGATAAACGGTGTGCAATCACCAAAGTGGTATGATTTTCAGCCACTTGCGACAAAGCTTGTTGAATCGCCTGCTCCGAATGGCTGTCTAAAGCTGAAGTGGCCTCGTCGAAAATCAGAATTTTTGGCCGTTTTAAAATCGCTCGTGCAATGGCGACACGCTGCTTTTCACCGCCCGATAATTTCAAACCGCGCTCGCCCACTAAAGTGTCATAACCTTGCGGTAATTGCAAAATAAATTCGTGTATATTAGCCAATTTTGCCGCTTCAATCACGGCTTCTTTATTCGCGGAAGGTAAGGCATAATGAATATTATAAAAAATCGTTTCATTAAATAACACCGTATCTTGCGGCACAATGCCAATGGCAGCGCGCAAACTGGCTTGCGTCACTTCGCTGATATTCTGCCCATTAATATAAATGCCACCGCCTTGCACGTCGTAAAAACGAAGCAATAAACGGGCTAAAGTTGATTTCCCCGCACCACTCGCCCCAACCACTGCAACCTTATGCCCCGCAGGAATGGTAAAGCTAATATGATGCAAAATAGGACGCTCTTTTTGATAAAAGAAAGATACGTTTTTAAATTCAACTGTACCATCACCAACGATTAATGCAGGTGCGTTTATTTTATCTTGAATTTCTGGTTTTTCGTCCAGTAATTTAAATAAATTCCCCATGTCAATAAACGCATATTTCATGGAGCGATAAACCACCCCTAAAAAATTTAATGGGATAAATAATTGCAGCAAAAAAGCATTCACTAATACCAAATCACCAATACTCATTTGTCCGGCCACCACTTCTCGACTGGCGGCAATCATAATGAGCGTTACGCCAATGGCAATAATCGACGCTTGACCAAAGTTTAAAGCCGACATGGTGGTTTGACTTTTTACCGCGGACTCTTCCCATTCGCTCAAGGTGTTATCGTAGCGACGGGCTTCAAATGCTTCATTGCCAAAATATTTGACCGTTTCGTAATTAACCAGACTGTCTATCGCTTGGGTATTGGCTTCGGATTCGGAGGCGTTCATTTGATGGCGATATTTCACCCGCCAATCCATCATCATAAACGTAAAAATCACATAAACCGCAATCGTCACCAGCGTAATAACCGTAAAACTAAAATGATAATTCCATAATAAAATCCCCGTGATTAATAATAATTCAGCAATCGTAGGAATAATATTAAACACCAGATAATTCAGAATAGAACTAATACTGCGTGTGCCGCGCTCTAAATCGCGGGAAATTGCACCCGTGCGCCGTTCTAAATGAAACCGCAAAGACAATTGATGTAAGTGCGTTAATAATTCATTCGATAATCGCCGCATCGCCCGATAACGCACCCGCGCAAATAAAGCATCCCGTAGCTCGTTAAAAAAACTACTGGACAAGCGCAATGCACCATAAATCAACAGCAAGAATAACGGTAAGGTTAATAATTCCGCGGGTTGATTTAAGTCATCAATTAAATATTTCAGTAAAATTGGCACGCCCACATTAGCAATTTTCGCTAAGACTAAGGCCATTAATGCCGCTAATACACGCCCACGATAATCCCAAATATACGGCCAAATCGCACTGAAATAAACGCCAGAGCTTGGTTGAGAAGAAGGTGAAAATGCCTCAACAGGCATAGGGGAAAAAGCAAATTTTGACATAGATTTTTGCGCATTTTTGAATGAAACAATGGTAACATAATCCGTGATATGATGAAGATGAAGACCGCCAACGCAACTTATTCTACTGCTTTGGAATGGGATAAAACAGTTTGAAAACGAGAAAAATTTAAAAAAACAAAAAGTTATCAGATGAACGTGTCAAAATTTCTGTTCATTCTACTGCTTATATTTGCGGCAATAGTGGCTTATCAACGGTGGCAGCCGCCTGTCCCTGAAATAGCAAAATCTTCCCCACCGCTATTGTTGCCTACGATACCCGCGCCTTTCGCGCCTAAAACTGACACGAGCGATGAATTATTGCAATTGGAATGGCAAATTGTTGAAGAAACCAATCTGGCACGACTTTATCCCCAAGAATATGCCAGTAAATTGGCACATTTACGCGGTTATGTGAATGGGAATCGTATCAAAATTCCTCATATTGAGGAGATCAGTTTAAATACCCTCTCACAGCAATTTAATGACGTTTTATTACAAGGATTACCCGAACAATTACGCTTTTATTATCAAAATGGCATTGACCAATTATATCAACATGCCGCACAAAATCCACATGTTCATTTAACCATTAATTTGCCCGGTATTGAGATTAAAGAAGGATTAGCGGCTGTTGATGAAGCCATTGAATTCTTACAACGACAATCCCCATTACCTCCCTTAATTTATTCGATTGGATTAACCCGTGCCGCACAAGATCATGTCGCGGATCAAGGCGCACAAGGATTTGTTGGACACATGGGTAACGATGGCAGTCAAATTTCGGATCGCATTAACCGTTATGGCACGTGGCGTAAATCTTCTGGAGAAAATATTGCTTATGGTTATTTTACCGCTGAAAGCAATTTAATTGGGCTAATTATTGATGACGGTGTGCCAGATCGCGGCCATCGTATTAATATTTTTAATCCTCATTTTAATTATATTGGCGTGGCGTGTGGTTATCACAGTTATTATCGAATGATGTGTGTCATGGATTATGCGGGAGAATATTACGAATGAATGATCAGAATTCTAATTTTAATCAGGCGCATATTTTAATTTTAGGTATTGGAAATTTATTGTGGGCGGATGAAGGTTTTGGCGTGCGTTTGGTGAATTTATTACATCAACGTTATGTTTTTCCTTGGCACGTTACTTTAATGGATGGTGGCACGCAAGGTATGTATTTATTGCCGCATATTCAAATCGCCAGTCATTTACTTATTTTAGATGCGATTGATTATGGACTTGATCCCGGTACTTTAAAAATAGTAAAAAATGCCGATGTACCCCAATTTATGGGCGTAAAAAAAATGAGTCTGCATCAAACAGGATTTCAAGAAGTATTAGCCGCAGCGGTTTTGACAGGAAAATGTCCACAACATCTGGCATTAATTGGCATTCAACCCGAATTATTAGAAGATTACGGCGGCAGTTTAACCTTTACCGTTAAAGCGCAAATGGATAACGCCATAACGGCGTGTTTGCACTTACTCGCCGAATGGGGAGTGATTCCAGAAAAACGCACCCTTCCCTTAGCCGAATCGGAAGGCTTAACTGACCCCAGTTTAGGCCTTGAAGCCTACGAAACACAACGACCTGACGCAGAATACGCATGTCGCTGGGGAGATGCACGGGTTTTAAACCAAATTTTCCCCAAAACAGACGCATAATCAGGTAAAATTTTAACCTATTTGGGTGTTAAATCGGCTGTTTGCGGATTTTTGAGCGTCGAAGATAGCCACCGTTTCACCCCTAACGCACTGTATTATATTCCTGAACGTGTCAGGCTTATTCTGGAGAGTTTATCACCATGCGACATTGTAATTTTTGGCTTCTTGTCGTGTTACTGCCGTTATTCGCGGGGTGTACGGCGACGGCGGTGAAAGTGCCGACCGAAGCGACAAAAACTTTAGCTGGCCACCGCGATTCGATCATGTCGCTTAGTTTTAGCCCTGATGGAAAAATCCTCGCCTCAGCCAGTATGGATGATACGGTGCGCTTGTGGTCGGTGAGCGAAGGTAAACCGTTACACACGCTGGCGGGGCATCGCAGTTGGGTGAACAGTGTCGTTTTTAGTGCGGATGGACGCTGGTTTGCGTCAGGCAGCGGTGGCGTGGATGAAAATATTTTGTTGTGGGACAGCAGTACGCAAAAAATCGTGCGCACATTGGAAGGCCATGTCAGTTCTGTACAACATTTAGCCTTTAGTCATGACAGCCGTTTGTTGGCTTCGGCCAGTTCGGACAAAACGATTAATGTGTGGGAAGTGGCTACGGGGCGTTTAATCAAGACCTTACGCGGACATCAAGGACGGGTGTGGTCAGTGGCTTTTAGTCCAGATAACAGTTTGCTGGCCAGCGGCAGTTTTGATCGCACGGTGCGGGTGTGGAATGTGGCTACAGGTGATACAGTACATCGTTTAGAAGGACACGAAGGCTCTGTATTAAGTGTGACATTTCATCCCGATGGCAAGTTATTAGCAACGGGCGGCGGCGGACAGCAAAACAATTTAAAATTGTGGGATGTCAGCACAGGACAAGCCGTTGCGGATTTAAACAGCGGCACAAATTCAATCACTTCAGTCAGTTTCAGCAAAGATGGACGCTACTTAGCCGCAGGCAGCGGCGGCCAAGGGGACAATGTCAAAGTCTGGGAAGTGGCCACACGAGAATTAAAAACCGTGTTACCCGGCCACAATGGTCATGTGAATGCCGTCACCTTTAGTCCCAATGGAATGCCTTTGGCATCGGGTGGTGATGATCGTTTAATTATTTTTTGGCAGTAATTTTTAAGATTAATTGTCATAAAAAAACCTGTCAGGTGTAATGACCTGACAGGTTTATTTTTATTTTATTTGCTTGTGAGAAAAAAAGATGACAGAAGAGGAATTAGCACGTTTTAAAGCCTTATTATTAGAGACTCGTGCAGAATTAAGCCAATCCACCGAATCGCAAAAAGAAATGGTAGAAACGGTGGAATTAGACCAAAGCGCAGTAGGACGTTTGTCGCGCTTAGATGCCATTCAAGCCCAACAAATGGCAAAAGATACCGTACGCCGTTATCAACAACAATTGGTGCGGATTGAAGCCGCATTACGTCGAGTAGACGCGGGGGAATATGGGGATTGTTTGGATTGTGGGATGGAAATTGATCAACGGCGTTTGTTGATCGATCCAGCGACTCCGCGTTGTATTAAATGCGCAGAAAAATTTGCGTAATCTTTTCCACTCCAGCAAAGGAAAATGATTGAATTATGGCCGCTTTTGAATACACTGCCCTAGATGCCAAAGGACGTACCCGCAAAGGCGTGTTAGAAGGAGATACGGCGCGTCAAATTCGCCAGCAATTGCGGGAACAGGGTTTATCTCCGTTGACCATTGATGAGGTGATGAAAGCCAGTCAGCAACAACGCCGTTCTCATACGCGTGTGGGTGCGGCGGATTTGGCTTTATTCACTCGTCAATTGGCGACGTTAGTCAAATCAGGGTTGGCATTGGAAGAGGCTTTGCGGGCGATCTCTGAACAAACTGAAAAAGCGCGTTTAAAAAGTTTACTGTTAGCGGTGCGGGCGCGGGTGCTAGAAGGGCATAGTTTAGCCGAAGGTTTGGCCTTGTTTCCTAAAGTTTTTCCTGAATTGTATCGCGCTACGGTGGCGGCGGGGGAGCAGTCGGGACATTTAGATATTGTGTTGGAACGGTTAGCGGATTACACCGAAACGCGCCAACATATTCGCCAAAAAACTTTGTTGGCTTTATTTTATCCCGCGTTGCTGACTACTGTGGCTTTATTGGTGGTGGTGGGTTTATTGGCGTATGTTGTACCACAAGTGGTACAAGTGTTTTTAAACACGCGCCAAGAATTACCGTTATTAACTCGTTTATTAATTAATATCAGTGATTTTTTAAAAGAGTGGGGCGGGATTTTATTATTATTCTTAGCGATGGGCGTGATGGGATTTAGTTATTTATTACGTTATGAATCTTTTTTAAAACGTTTTCATCATCTATTATTACATTTACCCTTAATTGCGCGTTTAGAACGCGGAGCCAATGTAGCACGTTTCACGCGGACATTAAGCATTCTCATGGCCAGCAGTGTGCCGTTGTTGGATGCGTTACGAATTACTGCGGAGGTGGTGAGTAATCGTTTGATTCGTGAGGCTATTTTATTGGCTTCGGATCGGGTGCGAGAAGGCAGTAGTTTGCACGATGCCTTAGCGGCATCGGGTTTATTTCCGCCCATGACGGTGTATTTAATCGCCAGTGGTGAGAGCAGTGGCCGTTTAGATGAGATGTTAGAGCGCGCCGCGACCACGCAAGAACGGGAATTAGAGTCATTAATTGCGATTTTTTTAGGGTTATTTGAGCCGTTATTAATTTTACTCATGGGTGGCGTGGTATTAACCATTGTTTTAGCGATTTTAATGCCCATTTTTGAATTAAATCAATTGGTACAGTAAGCGTTTTCAGAATTTCAGAATTAGTATACTAAAAAGATTTAATTTATAAAGTTCTTATTTATCAGAATCAGAATTTACAGACACAAGAATTTTCAAAATTAATTCTTGCCAGTGGTTTATTTTCAGCAGATTTTTTTATTCTTTAAGTAGTTAAATAAAAATATTAAGGTATTAAAAGCGTTCAGAATTTTCACATTTCTACCGCCCCCCTACCCCCCTCCTGCTAGGAGGGGGGAAAGAGATGAGGTTATCTTGTTGAATTTTAACCATAAAAATAACCTCTTTCTCCCCCTCCTAGCAGGAGGGGGCTGGGGGGCGGTAGAAATATTAATATGCCAGATTATTTTCCTTTAGGTACTTAATTCTGAAAATCCTGAAATTCTGTCAATTCTGATTCAGACAAAAAATAATTATTGTGAGGGATAACATCATGTTTGAACGTCCTAAAGGGGGTTCACGCGCTTTATTGGTGAGTATTGAATTTAGTCGAGGACATGTGGCTTCACCTGACGCAGACGAGTTTGCCGAATTGGCGCGCTCTGCGGGCTTGCACGTGATTGCGGAGTGGCGATTAAAGAGAAATACAGCACCCGACAGTAAATTTTTCCTAGGCGAGGGTAAAGTAGAAGAAATTACGGCTTACGTGGCAGAGCATCAAGTGGAATTGGTGTTGTTTAACCACGAATTACAAGGCTCGCAGGAGCGTAATTTAGAAGAAAAAATTGCCTGTCGGGTGATGGATCGAACGGGATTAATTCTGACTATTTTTGCCGAGCGGGCGCGTTCATCTGAAGGACAATTGCAGGTGGAATTGGCACAATTGGAGTACACATCAACGCGCTTAGTGCGGGCGTGGAAGCATTTGGAACGACAAAAAGGCGGAATTGGTTTACGCGGTGGGCCAGGTGAAACCCAGTTGGAAGTGGATCGGCGTTTAATCACTGATCGCATTAAACAAACCAAGCAACAGTTGGCAAAAATGAAGCAGCAGCATCAATTAAGCCAACGCGCTCGCAAACGTGCCGAGTGGCCGACCGTGTCCTTTGTGGGTTATACGAACGTAGGAAAATCGACTTTATTCAATCGCTTAACGCAAGCAAAAACCTATGCGGCGGATCAATTATTTGCCACATTAGACACAACGGCACGTCGTTTAGAATTGGGCGATCACAGTCCTATTATTCTGACGGATACGGTGGGTTTTATTCAACAATTGCCTCATACTTTAATTGAAGCGTTCCATGCGACCTTAGATCAGGTGGCGAATGCGGATTTATTGTTACACGTCGTGGATGCCAGCGATCCAGAGCGACAAGAGCGGATTGAACAAGTGCAAGCCGTTTTAGCCGATATTCACGCGGATCATGTGCCGCAACTGCTTGTTTATAATAAAATAGATCGTTTAGACATGCCTGCCAAAATTGAGTACGATGCCCACGGCAAAATCCAAAAAATTTGGTTATCCGCCCACACAGGAGACGGTTTGGCGCAATTACACCGCGCCTTAATGCACTATGTGAACACAGATCGTATTCATAATTGGATACGCATTCCCGCCGAACAAGGCCAAATACGCGCCCGTTTCTACGAATGGGGACACGTGATTCAAGAGGAATACTGCGATGATGGTGGGTTCTTGTTAGAAGTTGAAATTCAAAACCGCTATTTTCAAGAATTACAACACAGCGATCCCCGCATACAAGTAGATTTGACGCGGCCGGTGAGTGGGGTGGGATAGGTTTTTTGAATGCGATATTTGAAAATTTTGAAAATTCCGCACATTCGCCATCATGGACAATAAGCACAATGAAAATCGCCTCATGGAATGTTAATTCATTACGGGTTCGTTTGCCGCATGTTTTAACATGGCTCAACACCCATGCGCCTGATGTATTGGCATTGCAAGAAACAAAAGTGGAAAATGATAAATTTCCCCACGCCGAATTAGAAGCCGCAGGTTATCACGTCGCCTATTCAGGACAAAAAACTTATAACGGTGTCGCTTTATTAACCCGCGAACCATTGGCATCGCCGTTATTATATGATTTTCCCGACCAATCAGACCCACAACGCCGCATTATTGGGACGCATTATGGATCAATTTATGTGTTAAATATCTATGTGCCGAATGGAGAAGATTTATTGTCAGAAAAATTTATTTATAAAATGCAATGGCTGACCGCATTAGAAAGTTTAATAAAAACCTTATTAGCCAATTATCAACACGTTTTAATACTAGGTGATTTTAATATTGCGCCCGCGGCTATTGATGTTTACGATACAACAGTGTGGCATGAGCAGCAGATTTTATGTAGCACCGATGAACGTGAGACATTACAGCGTTTGTATGCACTAGGATTGGTCGATTGTTTTCGCCACAAAGCGGGAGATACGGTGCAATTTAGTTGGTGGGATTACCGCGCTGCACGTTTTCGACGCAATCAAGGACTACGCATTGACTTGATTCTTGCCTCATCGGCATTGGCGACAAAATGTGTCGCTTGCGACATTGATAAAATGCCCCGCACTTGGGAAAAACCCTCTGATCATGCGCCAGTTTGGGCTAATTTTGCGATTTAATGGTTTTTTCTGAACTTTTAACGGATAACAGGATAAACGAATGACTTTATTTCCTGATATAGATGAATTACTGGCGTTGCGCCATCAAGCCCGTGGGATTGGTTTGGTTTCTGCGACAAAAACGAGTACACCGCTAAGTGGTTTGTATGCTTCAGTGTTTCGTGGTCAAGGGATGGATTTTGATGAAGTGCGCGAATATCGGGCAGGAGATGAAGTACGTCATATTGATTGGCGTGTCACAGCGCGAATGCGTAAACCGTATTTAAAAGTGTTTCGTGAAGAGCGCGAGCGCGATGTGGTGCTGTGTGTTGATTGTAGTCGAAAAATGGCACTTGCCACACAAGGCACGTTTAAATCCATTCAAGCCGCCCGCGTGGCGGCGTTGCTGGGGTGGAGTGCGCAGGCGCATGGGGATCGGGTTGGTGGCGTATTATTTGGGCGAGAAGCCTTGTCTTTCTTCGCGCCCAGTCGTGCGTTACGGACATTTAGCCAATTTTTACGTGCGCTGGCTCAAGCTCCCAGCGAGTTGAATAATGCACCTGTCACTGATTTGGCGCATGTTTTACCCGTGCTGAGTCGCAGTACAGATACAGGGTCATTACTGTTTATCCTCACCGATTTTAACTGGATTTCTGTCACGACTTTACAACGCCATTTAAGCCTATTGCATCAACAACACGAAGTGGTACTGATTGCATTGGATGACGTTGTGGATTACGAATTGCCTGCGGTGGGTTGGGTGAATTTTATAGAAGAAGAAGGGAGAAGCGTGCGTGTCAACCTAGACGATGAGACAGCCCGTATGCGCTACCGCCAAGCGTGGCATGTGCGTCGGGACGCACTCATTCAAACGTGTCGCCGCTTGGCGATTGACTTTTTTAGTGTACACACGGATCAAGACCCCTATGAAGCGGTGATTACGGGATTACGCCAACGCGCTGCACGAAGCCGCGCCCATCGCTAGGGGTCTGTTTTCCATAGAAAAAAGACATTTCCTCGCCTTAAATCCGTCTAAAAATTTTAAGCGGATAATCAGGAAATTGGGCTTTTAATTTTGCCAATTGTTTCTCAGCGGCCGCGACAGAAGGATAAGCGCGGCCATGTCCGCGTTCGCGCCACCCCCCTAAACCCTCATCTGACCACTCACTGGGCGATTTCTTGTTAAACATCAGACAAACCACATAACCCGATTGGATTTGTCCTTTTTCTTCGGGTGGCAATTCAATATCTGGAATGGCTTGAGAAACAAAATCTTTATCGCCTTGGTTTAATCCCGCATTTTCCAGTTCATTTTCCAGTTCCAATACCACATCATCACCATAAGCAGGGGCGTGAGCGGGGCTGCTCCCATCATTGGCGATTTCCTCTAGGCGTTTTTGCAAGCGCAAAATCTCTTCTAAATCACGCAATTCATTTAAATCATGATCTTGTCTTGCTTGTTCTTCTTCTAAACGTTTTAAGCGTTGTTCTAACGTTTCTTGTCGCATCACTTTTATGCTCCACATTCCAGCAATAAGCGGTTTTATTGATCATCCATTCATGTTTCGTTCATTTTCATGAAAATTGAATGCACAGATCGCTTATCAAATAATAGGCCAAAAACAACAGTCTAGTTTGAACCACTTTATCTCTCCGTACAAACATCTTTTATTTTTATAAAACGAACAAGTGGGCTGTTTAAAATCAGTCACATTTTGAAAAATCGACAAGTGTTGAGGGGACTAAGGCTATTTGCTCAAATACGGCTCAATCAACAGACAAATGCCCTCCTCATCAAAGGCGCGTGCCAATTCTCTCGCTCGCTCAATAAACAGAGTCAAACGGGCATCTTTTTCTTCTAAATGTGCCAAATAATCCAAAATACCACCGATGTCGCCCATCATGGTCAATTCGTACAAAAATGAGGCTTGTTCGGCAGAGGGACCTATCATGGTTTGTTGATCACGGGGAGTGGCTTGAGTTGTTGTAATATACTCCCAGGTCAAATGCAGATGACGTTGTAAACAGTCAATTAATAGCGAATATTGTAATGGTTTGCTTAAAAAATCATGACAACCTGCATTAAGACTGGCTTGGCGATGGTGTTCAAATGCACTGGCAGAAACGGCAATAATTGGCGTATCTTTAGCAATTATTCCCGTGCGTAATTGCCGTGCAATAGAAAAGCCATCTTGTTCTGGAATCATTAAATCTAAAAAAATTAAAGCAGGCTTTTGTTTAGCGATTAAAGACAAGGCGGTTTTTCCTGAATCAGCCGCGCTCACAATAAAGCCCAATGGTGACAACATATCCACTAATAATTGTCGATCTTTGGGATGATCATCAATGACTAATAAGTGACAAATAGGCTCGGCGAAACCGATAAGCCGCGAAGTAGTGACTTCACTGTGCTGATCCCAATCAGGGCGTTCTGCCGCGGTCAGTGGCAAAGACATGGTGAATATTGTTCCTTTGCCCAATTCGCTTTCAACGCTTAATTGTCCTCTCATTGCCAACACTAATTGATGGGTAATGGACAAACCTAATCCCGTGCCTTCTTCTCGATAATGTCGTTCCCCGACTTGCTGGAAAGGTTTAAAAATATGTTTTAAATCATTTTTTGCAATGCCTACTCCCGTGTCTTCGATAATAAAATAGAAATAACCGTTTTCCTCTTTGACAATTAATTTCACCCAACCTTCTGAAGTAAATTTAACCGCATTGCCTAATAAATTAATTAAAATTTGCCGTAATCTTTTCTCATCGGCTTCGATCAAATCGGGCAAAGGCGAGGCAGGTTCATAAATAAAACTAATGCCTTTTTGTTGTGCGCGAATTTTGAATAAATCAGTAATTCCTTGCATGAAATTAGTAAACAAAATGGGTTCAGGTTGTATGTCTAAACGCCCTGCTTCCACTTTTGACAAATCTAAAATATCATTAATTAATGTTAATAAATAATCGCCACTGCGTTGAATAATGCCTAATCCTTCGCGTTGTTCTGGGGTTAATTGCGGTTGATTAGATAGAATTTGCGCATAACCTAAAACACCATTTAATGGCGTGCGCAATTCATGGCTCATATTGGCGAGAAAAGTGCTTTTTGCCTGATTCGCCAATTCAGCACTTTCTTTGGCCAAACGCAATTCCTGTTCATGACGGCTAATAATTCGTGTGGTGAAATAGGCAATGGTAATCGAAGTTAATAAGCTGATAAAAAAGACTAAACCTAAAATAGATTGGCTGGTGTCTTGTGTTTGCTTGACACTTTCCTTAACTTGAGTTAAATCAGCTTGCAAGCTGTTAATAATATCATCAATTTGATTAATTTGGCTGTTAATTTGGCTGGCAATTTCTTGGGTTTTGCTGGATAGAATAGCAATATTATTTTCCGTTTCAATCATTTTATTTTTTAAGGAAAAAATATTATTTTGCTCAGAAAAGGCCTTAACTTCTCGCGTAATCACCCCGATATTTTCCGCTAACACAGGATTGCGTTGCGCCAAATCGCTGAGGGCAAAACTGTCTGCGGCACTGATAAAGCGCGTGAGGGCTTCTTGAAAATATTGATATAAATTATTAACCGCTTCTTGATTACTGACATAAGTCACGCTATTTAATAAACCAATCGCTAAATGTCCTTCGGCTTTAATATCCAATGCGTAATTTAAATCAGTCATCACCTGTTCCACTAAAGTATCTAAAGAACTGGATAAGGTTTCACTGGTTTCTCGATAATGCTCTTTTAATTCTTTTTTCTCAGTTTCAATCAAACTGTCAATATAAAATCTAATCTCTTGTAAAGTGTCTCTTTGGGTTTCCAATTTTTTAGGATCAAATTCTTGCATTTGTTCCAGCCATTTGACTGCATTTTGTAAAGTTTCCGTTAAAGATTGATCCATTTCAGTTTGCGCACTGATGACTTTCAAACGTTCCTCAATGGCAGTAAAAATCATATAGCAGTTAATTTCATCAGGCTTAATAAAACGATAATGCAAACATTGGGTTAATTGCTGCAATTCGGTCATGACAATGAGCCGCGCCATATAAAACTCCACCAATTGACGCACCGCCACTTGATGGCGGCGACTGGTGCGTTTGGCAAATAAACGATTTAATGAATGCACGCCATAAATAATAGGATTCGTATTGTCCACTAAAATATTTTGCAATCTTAATAATTCAATACTAAAATTATGCACTTCTTGTTGCAAATCTAAATAATGCCCTGTTTCTATCTGCAAATTCGTTAAAACCATGGACATTTCTTCAGTACTTTGTTTCACAGGCAATAACGCATGTTCACTGGTATGTTCACTGAGAATAGTGATATTGCTTTGAATATCATTAAGCAAATGGGTTAATTGCAAATAAATCGTTTCTAATTGTTTTTTATTTTCTGCACGGGCGAGAATTGGCGCGCTGGCGGCCAAGCGACCACTCTGCTCAGACAAACGCAAGGCACTGATTACCGTTGGGACGGTACGATCTGTGGCATCGTCTATCATGTGTTCAAATTCCGCAAAAACGTATAAAGCCAATCCCGTAATAAATAAAATTTGAACAACAATCCCAAAAAATGCCAAATAAAGTTTGACCGTAAAATGATTCGCAAAATTAAAAAATATCATGTTGTTCATTCAACCGTGAATTCAGAAAATAAAACAGGTGTTATTTTCACTCTGTCCTCTATTTTAGTATCGTCTTGGCATGACGTTGATTACGCCAATAAGGCCAGTATAGAAAAAATGCAATAATAATCACCAATAATCCATGTACCCACCACAAACCTAATTCAGGAGACACATCACCACGCTCTACCCATTTTTTAGCGATATTTAATAAATTATTATAAATTAAATAGATTAATATCCCAAAAAATATTTTAGCATATTGTCCTTGTCGCGGCGTGGTGCGCGACAACGGTACGGCTAATGTGGCCAATAAAATAACCGATAATGGTAAAGACAATCGCCATTGCAATTCTGCTTGATATTCCACATCAGTCACTCCCCATAAGGCTGTGGTGGGTAAGGTTTCATGGTTAAAACCATCGGCCTCGTCCCACAGTCGCGGAATTAAAATACGATGTTCGGCAAAAGCAATTTTTGTGTAATCTAATTGCTCTGGAGTCACTTGGTAACGGTAGCCATTTTGTAGAAAAAAATACAATTCTCCGTCTTCCAATACCTGTTCTCCACGCTGCGCGGTAATGATCGCCCATTGTTCTGGATGGTTGGCTTGGGCGAAAATGTGTTGAAACTGGCGATTTTCCAAGTTTTCTACATAAAAAATGCCTTGTCCGCCTAAAAATTCTTTGAATCGCCCTGCAGCAATACCACTGATCTCCGCGTCAGCACTGGCTCGGCTGGCTAAACGCTTGCCTTCGTGTTCTGCCCAAGGGGCCAGAAATAAAGACAGCAACGCCACGCAAAACGCAAATAAAGTGCCTAATCCCACAATCGCCCCCAACGGCACGCCCACACCACAGGCCGCCAATGCCGTCATCTCGTTATCTTTGTATAAACGCCCTAATGCCAATAAAATGGCTAAAAAAAACGCCAAAGGTAAAATTAACATTAAATCACTGAGTAGTTTTAATCCTAACAATTGTAAGATAAAATCAGCCGCTATACTGCCCGAAGCCGCTTGCACAAGGTATAACATAAAGCGGTGACTGATATAAATCAACAACAACAGTGCGGTTAATGCCAACAGGGTGTAAATAATCTCACGAAAAAAGTAGCGAATAATGATCAAAAAAAATACTCCCTAGTCCATGTCGGTTGCAAAAAATTATCGCCATCGGTTTAAAAATTAAACTTTAAAATCATAGAATTGCATGGTTAGCTTGATTTTTTTACACGAACCAAAATCATCAAACTCAGTTTCAACGCTTACCATGACAAAATCAACTCAATTTTACAAGTTTATGGGGAAACAGGTATAGTGGCAGTAGAAATCACCCCTCATTTTTTTTGGCAAATTGAGCAAACTCGGCAACTGCCCACTGAAATAGGCAGTTGACGCTAGAAAAAACAATTATCACTGGGAATGCGTATGGAATTTAATGTAAAAAGTGGCCAACCCGAAAAACAACGTACCGCGTGTGTGGTGGTTGGCGTATATGAACCACGACGGCTGTCTGATGTGGCGCAAAAGATTGACGAAGTCAGTCAAGGGCATTTGTCCTCAATCCTCCGTCGCGGCGATTTAGAAGGCAAAATCGGACAAACTTTGTTACTGCACAATGTCCCCAATATGTTAGCGGATCGGGTGTTATTGGTCGGCTGCGGGCGCGAGCGCGAATTGGGCGACAGCCAATATCGCAAAATTATCGCCCACGCCATTCGTACGCTGCATGATACGGGGTCAATGGAAACGGTCTGTTATCTCACCGAATTAAACGTGCGCGGCCGAGACACGTCATGGCGTGTACGCCACGCGATTGAAACCGCACACGCATCGTTATACACCTTTGACCAATTGAAAAGTAAGAAAAATCCCACCCGCCGCCCTTTACGCAAAATTGTGTTTAGTGTGGCCTCACGTCGTGAATTACCCGCCGCAGAAAAAGCCAGCCGCGAAGCCCAAGCCGTCGCCACCGGTGTGGCATTAGCCAAAGATTTAGGCAATTTACCCGGTAATATTTGTACGCCAACTTATTTAGCCGACCGGGCTAAAACCTTATGCAGTTTGCATGAAAAATTAACGTGCAAAATATTAACCGAATTGCAAATTGAAAAACAAGGCATGAATGCGTTATTAGCCGTTTCTCGCGGTAGTGATCAAGCTCCGCGTTTAATTATTATGGAATATAAAGGCGGTAAAAAAGGCGCAGACCCCATTGTATTAATCGGTAAAGGCGTGACTTTTGACACGGGCGGAATTTCGTTAAAACCCGCTGAAAAAATGGACGAAATGAAATTTGATATGTGCGGCGCAGCCAGCGTATTAGGTACATTATCGGCGGTGGCTGAATTGCAATTGCCACTTAATGTCATTGGCATCGTTCCCGCCGTAGAAAATATGCCCAGCGGTAAAGCCACTAAACCCGGTGATATTGTCACGACTTTATCCGGACAAACGGTAGAAATTTTAAATACCGATGCCGAAGGCCGCTTAATTTTATGCGATTCGTTGACTTATGCCGAGCGGTATAAACCTGAAATTGTGATTGATATTGCGACGTTAACAGGAGCGTGTGTGGTGGCTTTAGGTAGCCATGCGCACGGATTATTAAGTAACCATAATCCATTAACCAATGATTTGCTAAATGCAGGTCGAATGAGCGGTGATAGAGCGTGGGAATTGCCGCTATGGGATGAATATCAAGAACAATTGGACAGCCCTTTTGCCGATATGGCAAATATCGGCGGTAAACCCGCTGGCACAATCACAGCGGCTTGTTTTCTCTCGCGTTTTGCCCGCAAATACCACTGGGCGCATTTGGACATCGCCGGCACAGGATATATCGCGCAAACCAAAGAAAAAGGCTCCACCGGCCGACCTGTCCCTTTACTCACGCAATATTTGATTAATCGCAGTTCAATTGGACAATCAGAGGAATTAACGCCCATTGATCAAATGCCACCAGAGCCTGTTCCTCCCGAACCGGAATTAGACGATTTGCCACCAGAAACTGAAGACGATTAATCGGGTGTCTCAAGTCGATTTTTATATTCTACATGGCAGCACGGGAGCGGCGCGGCTTCGGTTTATTTGTCGGTTAAGCGAAAAAATTTGGCGACAAGGGCAGCGGCTGTATTTATACACGGAATCGGAAACGCAAGCGCGACAATTGGACAATTTGTTGTGGACTTTTCGCGTGGATAGTTTTGTGCCGCATGAATTATGGTTGCCGACGCAAGAGGCGAGTTCTCCGATTCAAATCGGTTACGATGTGCGACAACATCCTGCGATTCCGTTGCTGCTCAATGTCACTTCGCACTGGCCTGTTTTTACAGAAGATTACGAGCGCGTGTTAGAACCCATTGAAGATACGCCGCTGGCACGAGAGTTGGCACGGGAACGTTATCGACGTTATCAGGCTCTACGCTGGGAGATTCGCACGCATGATATGACGGTGTAGTATGCCTTTGATCCTCTCCGCCCCATGAAAATCTGACCTTAGTCTTAATGATAGGTCAGATTTTTTTGGGGGAGATTGGTGAATTATTTGCGTTTTATTGCTTTAAAGCGAGACGGAACGCAAAAGCGTTTGTTGTGCGGTTTCTTCTTGTTTGGCTTTGACAAAACGAGTCAAAATTTGGCGAATTAATGGTTGGTAGCCAATACCCTCGCTTTGAGCGATTTTTTTTAAATCTTCTACAAGATTTTTTTGCAAGCGAATTGAAATGGGATGTAAATTCAAAGCGTAGTTTAACGCCACCTCATCCACATCAGTAGCGACTTTTGCAAAAGCCTCATCTTCGCCTAATTTTCCTGTATCCCATGCGTTGATTGTGTTTTCTGATTTGTCCATATACTCGGTTTCACTAAAAATAGTGGTTTTTGTAGCGATTTTGTATATACAATAAGAGTATAAAAGTAAATTTTGCAACTATACCAAAAAGATAGGGTTCGTAGAATCCTTATTTTGTCAGAATCAGAATTTACAGAATTAAAGAATTTTCAAAATTTATTCTTGTAAGTCGTTTATTTTAAACAGATTTTTTATTCTTTAATTCTGAAAATCCTAAAATTCTGTAAATTCTGATTCTGACAGAAAAATTTTATGAATGACTTAATTTTGGTATATCAAGGGCAATTTTGGTGCGTGAGGTAAGCTTGCTGGCTCAAAGGATGACATCTCTGGTTTAGATCGGTTATGATGTGCGACAACGTCTTGCGATTCCCTTGCTGCTCAACGCCACTTTTAATTTTTCAAAAATGCAATGTGATCATGTTTAACTCTTCTCAATTACGCTATTTTTTATTGGCGGCAGTACGCGGGGACATGTTAAAAATACAACGTTATTTGGAACGTGACCAGTGGCCGGTTGATTTGACCTATCAAGGTAAACCTTCTGCATTAGGTTATGCGGCGATGCGTGGTCATTTGGGTTTGGTGGATTATTTGTTGGATCACGAGGCTGATGTTAATTACAGTGATCGTTTGGGGCAAACGCCTCTGTTTTACGCAACATTGAGCAATTATCCGGCGGTGGTGTCTTTGCTGTTATTGCGCGGCGCGAATTTGTATCATCAAAATCAATTCGGAGATACGGCGTTAATTTTGGCTCTGCGACGGCCGTCATTACACGGTTGTGCGGAGATTTTAGCGCAACCTGAGGCAGCATTTGTACAACCCCGTGTTACAGCAATTCTCAATTTAAACCCTTACAACCAACAATGTTTTTATAACTGATTGAAAGTAAAGATGATGAACAAACTCGAAGCATTTTTCCAAAAAAATCAGCAATATTTTTTTGACTACCTGATTGGTCGAATAATAGAAATGTCTGAAAATTTGTCTGATAGTCGTAAGACTAAAACAGCGAACAACCTTAAATATAGCATGAGTGATGCTTTTTTGAGTGCTTTTTCTGTTTTTTTCACACAAAGCTCTTCTTTTCTCGATTATCAAACTCGAATGGAAAAAGCACACGGGAAAAATAACGCCCAAAGTATTTTTGGCATACATAAAATCCCCAGTATGAATCAAATTCGTAATTTACTGGATACTGTTCCTGAAACCGAAATTTATCCACTATTTTTTGAGCTTAATCAATTTCTCTATGATAATGGTTTTTTACAAAACTTCATGAGTAAAAACAATGGATTATTTATTGCTTTAGATGGCACTGATTTTTTCAGTTCTCAAAAGATTTCTTGTCCATGTTGTTTAAAAAAAGATTTGGTTAACGGTAAAGTTTTATATCGACATAGTGCATTAACTCCCGTTATCGTTGCACATGGACAGTCCCGCGTGATACCGCTGCCGCCTGAATTTATTCAGGCACAAGATGGCGCAGAAAAACAAGATTGCGAAATTAATGCGGCAAAACGTTGGTTGGACAACTGGGGTAAATATTACAGCTTGTGGCAAGCCACTTTGTTAGGGGATGATTTGTTTGCGCATCAGCCTTTTTTTGAAAAAGCCATTGCGCAAGGCTTTGATATTATTACTTCTTGCAAGCCAAACTCTCATCAAACAACTCATGAGTGGCTGTCTGAATTTGAGCAAATGAACAAAATACAGTCGCTACAAACCCATCATAAACACGGAAAACAACGAACAACCCGACATTATCGTTACATGAATCAAGTTCCTTTGCGTGATGGTAACGATGCGTTAATGGTTAATTGGTTCGAGTTGGTAGAAATTGATGGACAAGGGAAGCAAAAATACAAAAATAGCTGGATAACCACCCATAAAATAACAGAAAAAAACCTTGCAGAACTGACAGATGCAGCGAGAGCGCGTTGGAAAATAGAAAATGAAAACAACAATATTCTAAAGAATAACGGCTATCATTTTGAGCATAACTTTGGTCATGGTAAGCAACACTTATCTAACTTACTGGCTACGTTGATTTTATTGGCTTATTTAACGCATACGATGCTAGAATACTTGGATGAGACCTATGAAAAAGTACGTCTTTTGTGTCCATCAAGACGCACATTTTTTGAGCAGTTACGCACCCTGATGCAATATTTAGTATTCGATAGTTGGCAGCATTTGACCGATTTTATGCTTGAAGCCCTCTCTAGGCGTAATTCTTGAGTTGCTTGGTAGGGTTTAAATTGAGAATTGCTGCCCGTGTTAATCCCCGTTTGCATTAATCGGCGTGGCATGGTCTCGTTGCGCGCTTAATTTTGGAGTATTAAATGGATGTAAAAATTCACCCGTCATGGAAGCAACAATTACAATCTGAATTTGAACAAGCCTATTTTGCGGATTTAGTGGCGTTTATTAAAACCGAACGGGAAAAATATACGCTTTATCCGCCGGGATCACTTTACTTTAATGCGTTTGAACAATGTCCGTTTGAACAGGTGAAAGTGGTGATTATTGGTCAAGACCCTTATCATGGCGCGGGACAGGCGCATGGTTTGTGTTTTTCGGTGAATGATGGCGTGCCGTTTCCGCCGTCGTTGCGTAATATTTTTAAAGAAATCAACGATGATTTACAACTGCCCATGCCTGCGTCGGGAAATTTAACCCGTTGGGCGCAGCAAGGCGTTTTGTTGTTAAATGCGATTTTGACGGTACGCGCAGGCGAGGCGGCATCGCATCATGGGCGCGGCTGGGAACGGTTTACGGACGCGGTGATCCAGTGTTTGGCCACACAAAAAGAACATATTGTATTTTTATTGTGGGGGAAATATGCGCAGGAAAAAGGTCGTATTGTCGATCCCAAGCGTCATTGTGTGTTGATGGCCGGGCATCCGTCGCCGTTGTCAGCCCGCCAATTTTTTGGGTGTCGCCATTTTAGTAAAACAAATGCTTACCTCACTGCACACGGACAATCGCCGATTCAATGGTAAAACGGTATTGCTTTATTGACTTGAAATTCTGATAGGCCAGATCATTTTCGTTTAAGTGCTTAAAGCGTGCATAAAGATGAATAAACTTTTATTAGGCGATAATCTCCAGATTTTAAAAAACTTAGAATCTGAATCGGTGGATTTAATTTATTTAGACCCGCCTTTTTTCTCGAATCGTAATTATGAGGTGATTTGGGGCGATAAGGGAGAAATTCGCAGTTTTGAAGATCGCTGGTCGGGTGGAATTGATCATTATATTGCGTGGTTAAAAGAACGGGTTGAAGAAATGCACCGCATTTTAAAATCAACGGGTTCTATTTTTCTGCATTGTGATTGGCACGCGAATGCGTATATTCGGGTGTTTATTTTGGATAAAGTTTTTGGGGTAAATAATTTTAGAAATGAGATTATTTGGAAAAGAACCACCACCCATAATGATGCAAAACAAGGTGCAAAACAATTTGGCCGGGTATGTGATTCGATTTTCTTTTATAGTAAGGAAGCCAAAATTGCTCAATTCAATACGATTTATGAAGACTATGCAGCGGCTTATTTAGAATCCACTTACAATAAAAAAGATGCAGATGGCCGAAGATTTAAAGCTTCTGATTTATCAGCCGCAAAACCAGGGGGAAATACTTCTTATCTTTGGAAAGGAATAAGCCCACCAAAAGGGAGATTTTGGGCATTTTCTTTAGAAAATATGCAACAATTCGAGGCTGAAAATAGAATTTATTATTCTAAAACAGGTAAACCTTATCTAAAAAATTATTTAGATGAAATGCAAGGGGTAAGTGTAGATGAATTTTGGTCTAATTGTGTTTTTAAAAGCAAAGAGGAACGCATCGGCTACCCCACGCAAAAACCCGAAGCCTTATTAGAACGCATTATTTTATGTGCCTCTAACGAAAATGACGTGATATTAGACCCCTTTGTCGGCGGCGGAACAACTGTGGCCGTGGCCGATAAATTAAAACGCCAATGGATAGGTATTGATCAATCGGTGCAAGCGATTAAAGTTTCCGAATTGCGCTTGCAAAAACAACAAGATTTATTCTCAAAACCTTTCACGGTACAATTACACAAATACGATTATGATACTTTGCGTTATTCTAATGCCTTTGAATTTGAAAGCTGGATTATTCAACAATACGGCTTAGAAAGTTTGGAAGTGGTTTATTTGAAAGTGAATGGAAAAGTGACGGGGTAATTTGTTTAATTCTAATTTTAAAGGCAAGTACAGCAAAATTAAGCTATTTATAAAATTTTCTGTCAGAATCAGAATTTACAGAATTTCAAGACTTTCAGAACTAAAGAATAAACCATTTGCAAGAATCAATTTTGAAAACTCTTGTGTCTGTAAATTCTGATTCTGAAAAAATAACCCAAAATTGAACCCAATTAATACCCAATAAAAGCCCGTCTAAAGCCATATTAACCAGCAATTAGACGGGCTTTTTTTACGATTTCAGACCCTTAAAACAAAACGCCTTACTTCGATTCAGTCATTACGGTTTTGCCTTTACGCTCCCAAAACGGACGGGATAAACCCTGAACAGTAAAACATTCCCACGCCCACGGCAGCCAGCGCAACAACGCAAACGACAACCACAAGGCCCACAATAGCATTAACACCCGATACCACCACATGGACAAGGATAAGAAACCCACCAACGGTAATACACCATCCACCCGATCTTGATACCAACGCAAATAACCCGCATTTGAACCGTTGCCCGCAATGTGCATATCTGGATGCCCCAGCAAACCTTGCTGAATCGCTAACAACAACGTCCACAAGGCCACCACCGTCCACAAGGCTAAAGCCAATTGCAACAGATTAAATCGCCACGTCAACGGTGCGGTTTTCAACTCCCGTCGCCAGCCCAAAGCCAACAACCAACCCACCACCAACAACACCAATTCCACCGATAACGGAGTCAACACCACAGTGAGTAATAACCAATGGCGCGTTTTCAACGGAGTCAACGACAAACGCCCCAAACCAACCGACAACAACAACATCACCAACAACACCCCCCAAATCAACACCGCTGGCCCCACCGCATCGCCCCAGGTGAATAAAATCCACCGTTGCGATGGCGGAGAAATTTCTACGCGGTGATTCACACTGTCCACACCCAAATTCACTTGCGCAGTAGAAAAACGGATTTCTGTCCCTCGCGCTTCACGAAAACGAATCACCACTTGCTGTGCGCCCGGACGAATCGGCAACACCACTTGATCATTCTGCGCTTGAATCGGCTGCAACACATGGTCAATAAACACACTTTGCAACTCCGCACCCACAGGCAAACCAATAGGATGTCGAGTTCCGCGGCCGCTACGAATCGACAGCGTCAACGTATAATCCGTACTTCTCTGCCCCGGCGTAACTTCCAACACACTGTTATCCATCGTCAATAATTGTCCCGCGACTCCCAAAGGACGACTTAACGCTAAGGTCACTTGTTCTCCGGGAAACGGCCGCCACACCGGCGACCAATAACCCTCGCTGTGTTGCTGCACTTGTGGAATACCCGACAAGGCCAAATGCCAAATCGCACTCACATTCAATCGCCACACTTCAGTCATGGCCAGAGACGTGGCCGCAGTCAAGGTTAAACTCGGTTGTGGTTGTAAAACAGAAGACCAAGTCAGCGATTTTTGTTGCGCGGGCAAAGTCAATTGCAAATGACCTTGAACCACACGCCCATGCTCAGAAGTCACCGATTCCCCAGACAACAACGGAATTTCTAACACCACCGCACCTTCCGAAGGCGATAAGCGTGTCACCGTGGTTTGCACCTGCCAATCTAAACCCAAGGACAACACCCGCTCCACTTCTACAAACGGCGGCAACATCCCCATTTCCAACGGCATAGTGGGATCAGCACTCAATTGACGGGTAAATTGCAAAGTGCCTTCAACTTCCCCCGAATCGCGTAAGCCCTCAACCTGCCAACCTTCGACGCTCAACGTCAAACGTTTTGGTTTTAACTGAAAAGGCAACTGCCAACTGTTGCGGGAGGGAACAATACCCATTAATTGCAATTCATGAATACCCGATGTCAGCGACAGCCACAACTGCCCTTGATCATCGCGGCGCAATGCCGTTGCCAACTCTCCATTAACCCACACTTGTTGCGCCAACCAATGGCGATCTTGACCCGGTAAAGGGATCGCGGCATCCACTGCGCTGTGGACTTGCTGTCTGAGCGTCAACACATTACCTTCTAATTGCAAATGCACTTGTGGACTGCTAACACAATGCGGCATACAATCAGGCAACGCCAATACCCGTTGACGTAATTCACTCAATAATTCCGGAGAAGGGTAACTGGCCATTGCCGATTCCGCACGTCCCGACGGAGACCAACCCGCCGAAATTACGCCTACAAATAACAGTAATAAGGGCAGCGCAGCCGTAGAACTATTTCCTGTATTTGTACTTGGTGACGTTGGCTTTTCCGTTTTCATCGCATAAAACCAAGCGCGGGCTGACGTTGCCCAAGAGAGATATAAAAAGAAAGTCGCCAAAATACCCACTAACATCGCCCGAATGATATTTAAAACGCGCGTCCATTCGGGGGGTAACAACCATAATTGCATCATTTGTTCATGACTCACCGGCCCACTCCAGGTTAAATCCACTTTTTGCCACTGCCAACGCGGTAAACCTTGCCCCGTCTGCACGTAAACATTCGGATCGATTTGTATCAAAGCCAACGATTGCGACGAATCTAATTTTTTACTCTTCGCAACGATACCTTCAGTAGAACGAGTGCGTTCTTCAGACTCGTACAACATCGGTGCCACTGGTTCAGGAGCAGCCATTTGATTTTGCGAATCAAAACCATAAGTATCATAAGCATACTGTTCTTCTGCCAAATTACGCCACGGTTGACTTAATTGCGGATACAAACCAATGCGGACTTGATCAATTAAAAACGGTATCACTAAAATCAACAAGACCAATAAACTCAAATTACGATAACTCTTTGCCCACCATTGCAATTTGCCCTCACCGGGCAACACACGCAACAACGCCAACGCCGCAATCACTTGCATCCACACCCACGGTAAAACGGGATGTTGTTGATAACTCAAAACCAAAGTGATCAAAGTTAAAACGCCCCAACCATAGCCCCACAATTTCGCCACCGCTAAGGACAAAATTAATACAATAAACAAATCTATACCAAAATTATGTGAGATATAAAAACAAATTAAGTTTTAATATCTAGCTAGATATTAGGTATAAGATACTGTTTAATTTTATTAAACTTAAACACTTTACCTGACAAAAAGGTCTCAAACATACTAGTGACTTCTTTAAAGCTTGATAGGCGATGAAAATTCTTTCTGACCCAATTCTTACCTTGAAGCCAAATATCCTCGACTGGATTTTGCTCTGGGGCATTAGGTGCAAATCTTAATAAACGAACTTTCCATTCTGATTCTGGAAGTCCCCCATTTAATTTCTCTAAATAAGTTCTTAAACCTTCAGAACGATGATAACTTGCACCATCCCAAATAATCACATGACGGGCTTCTTTATATCTGTAAATGAGCCAGTTAATAAAGTCTATCGTATATTTTGTATCAGCTTTCTTTGCCCTATCTAAAATAAATTCTCCCGTATAAATATTCACCGCTCCATACCACGTTTGAGAAGTGCGATAATTACTCATCTTTATTGACGTTCTTTCTCCTTTTTTCGACCAAACATAACCACAAATATCTCCCCACAACTGATGGCTTTCGTCTTGCATCCAGTACATTACCTCTCCACTTTCTATCTGTTCACGCTCCTTATCTATTAAATCCTTAATCTCTTTTTTTTTAGCTTCTACTTTTACCTCATCTTTTGCCGAATTCTCTTTGTGTGTCTTCTTATAACTTAAATTCGCTTCTTCTAATAATTTAGTATAAGAAGTATTTGAAGAATAGAAAACATCATACTCCTCTTTTAAGTATCTCTTTAGTTCCTCTATTGTTATTGTCTTCTTTTCTTGTATCCAATTAATCACATCTTCTCGTTCACGCGGCTTTAAATACCCTGGCGAGCCTTTATACGCTAACTTTAATCCTTCCACCCCTGACGCTAAATAAATGGCTTTCCATTTATCCACAAATTGCACACTGACACAACACGCTAAAGCCGCTTCCGCACGCACAAAACCAAGCAAAGACATTCTTACTGCCATCGCTCGCTTCACTTCTCTCGCTTCACCTGTTGACATTAATTCTTCTAAATCTTCATATCTTTTGTTCATTATTCTCTCCTATTTGAAAAGTATTATTATACGACTCTGAAAAAATTGGTATAACAGTGTCCAATTTTGCAACCAAGTTTGCGTGACCTGATCCGCGCCGTGTAGATGTAATAGAGACCACCCCGGTGGTAAATGTAAACTGGCACCGACTTGTTGGAATTGTTGAAAACTCTCCGTTTCCGCCTCATGCTGCCAACCAACCACAGGTAATATCTGAATATCCCCATACAACCGACTGTCCGCAGTGACATCCACTTGTGTTTGTCGAATTTCAACGCCCATCGGCTGATTTTCAGTTAAGCGCGTAATAAACTGGTCTTGTCCTGCAACGCTCACCCGTCCCAATTGCATCGCATAAGCTGCATCTTGATTATTCTGAGAATTCAATAGGTTTAATCGCCAATGACGGTTCATTTGTCCTGTGATGTGATCTTGAATCGAATAACCCTTGCCATCAAAATCTAACCAATATTGTCGATACAAATTCAACTGATTGGCTGTCGTATCCGCGAGGCCGCGTTGTTTTATTGACAAAGTCATGGTTTCACCGGGCAACACGCGATAAGTCGGCAACGAACGCCATGTGTCAGGCAATTGCGTTTGTTGCGGATCAACAGCCGTCACACCACTAATCTCCACCACACGTAACATCGGTTGGGCTTCAAAACTCCATAATTCTTCCGTTGCCCAGATGCCTTGCGTATGATTAGCGGGATCGCGGTTCAAAGCCACACTGTGCAAGGTTGTGACTTCATGGGGAGAACGGGCGGCCACTTCGACTTCCCATGTACCGGGACGAACTTGTAAACGTAATTCTCCCGTAGGTTCTAAACGCGCCGGCAGGGGACTGTTTAACTGCATAGGAATTTGATCGGCCAACAATACGGGAGCTAACACCACTTCCCGATGTCGCCCAGCGACTTCTAACACCAAACGATTGACACTTTGCAATGGCACTTGATCCGACAAACGACGATAAACCCGTAACGTTAAACGATCTTCGTCCGTTGTTTCGCGGGCGCGCTCATTGCGATTCAGCCACAAACGACCTTGGCGATCCAATTCAGGTAAAGCCATCTCTTGTCCCATAACGGATAAAGTAACCAATCCCGTGTGACTGGGAACACGCAAAAATTCAGGCACTCGATCCCAAAAAAATACCCCCGTGACTTGATGTCGCCCCGCGTCTAACCGTATCCACGGCAGCCCCTCTCGTTCAACCACTAAGGCATTAATTTGATTCACTTGGACTTGCTGCGGCCAATGATGATGCGTGGACTGACTGTGGCCGGGTAAGGGTATCCATTCGCTGCGGTACAATTGCCATTCTTGAGAAAAATGGGCTTGTGTGGCCGAAGCGGTCACTTGTAAATAACTCGGCCACGCACACAGCCGCTCCGCATTGGACACTCCCGTTTGTACCAAAGGACAAGCTTGTTCCGTTGTTCCCCACAACGCCCACTCTGTCCAAGGTTGTAGTGGTTCAGGAACGTCGTCTAAAGCCAGAGGATTCGCCAGCGCGATCAGCGACCAGCAACTCCCCAATAAAACAACAAGGATTTTATTCATAACCATACTCACTGCTTAAATTAGCCACTATAATGACAACCCAGTATCACCGTTTAAGGACGGTGCGCCCGACGTAATTTTTTCCTCCTTTTCCTTCACGTTTTCAGAACAGGATTGTTTTAATGTCACGGAAAACTATTCACCTTAGCACTTCAGAAGATAAATTGGCCGAATTACCCGAAGAGGTCAAACGTATTGGTGTGGAGGCCGCAGAGATCATTTGGACGATTTCGCAAGATTATGCGCATCGCCAACTTGATGCCATGCGCCAACAACATCAAGATCAACAACAGGTTTTGACGCAACAACGACAACAAGCCCAACAACAAATTATCGAATTAGAACAAGTGGTTGCTGCAAAAAAGCAAACCATTGAACAAATGACTCGCGCCAACAAATCGCTGCAAGTGGATTTGGAACGGGAGAATGGGGAACTCAAGAGTGCCAAAACCCAAATTGTGCTGCTACAAGAGAAAGTCGATAAACAAGAACATGAAATTCGCCATTTAATCGAAGAATTAGGGCGTGCGCGAGAAAGTAATGATGGTTTACAAAAACGCCTCTACGAAGCCAATCGCCAACTGGATCAAGAGCAAAAATCAGCCCGCCAAGCCCAAGAAGAATCAGCCGTCAACCTACGCATTAAAGAGCGTTTGGAACAGAGCTTACGCGAAATTAAGCTAGAATCAGATCAGGTGTGGCGACAATTGAAGCAAGAACAAGCCCGCACCAGTGTCGCCGAGGCGCAAGTGCAAGAGTTGCGCGAGACGATTAAAAAACTAGACACCGAAGCCCGACAAGCCAAAGAAGAGAAACAAGAGCAGCGCGAAGCGATAGACGCAGAAATTCGCGCTCGTGTGGAGTTGGAGAAGAAAATAGCGGGGATTGTGGCGCGTGGTGAGGCGCAAGAACAAGCCTATAAGGAAAATGCCAGCCGTCAAGACAGCGAGGTGATTTTGGCACGACAAGAATTACAAACGCTGCGAGATCGTTTGATTAAGACGGAGGGCGCGTTAGAACGGGAGAAAAAAGCGGTAGAACGTTTGGAAGCCAAACTGGTGTCTGCGGGTCAAGTGCCAGCTTAGTGTATTTTTTCTAATGGAAAAAGTAGTCTGAATCAGCATTTCTGAATGTTCAAAATGAACGGATTCTTGTCAAATATTATCAATTTTTTAATTCTGTAAATTCTGATTCAGACAAAAGGAGAAATATCATGTCAAACCACGATCATTTAACCACGGGCTATCAACAAATGATGGCGCGGATTAAAGAAACATTAACCACACCAGCCACATTGAGTTTGGGCGAACATATTGCTCATGCGCGGGAGCGTGCGGTGGAGTTGGGCGAATTAACCGAAGAGGAAGCACAACATATTGGTGATTATTTGCGTCGAGATGTGGAAGATGCGGCACATTTTCTCAGCGAAACGCAACAGAGTTTAGCGGATTGGTTACAACAAGATTTAGAGTTAATAGAAGATCGGTTATTAGACCTATTCAGCGTGATGGTGGATCACACGCAACAAGAGTTGCAAGATTTGGCTGAACGCGCCCGCTGTGCCAGTGAGTGGTTAAGCGGAGAAATTTCAGGCATAGGCGTATTAATTTGTGAGCAATGCGGTCATCGCTTAGAATTTACCCAGCCTGATTACATTCCTGTCTGTCCAAATTGCGGTCATACTTTGTTCAAGCGCGTGGCTTCGGAGAGTGAGTCTGATTCTGAATCTTTGGGGTGAGGTTTATTGGTTTGGATTAGGATTTTCAGGTAACAAAAAAAACTCACCAAAATAATATTTGGTCTGAATCAGAATTTACAGAATTAAAGAATTTTCAGAATTAACTTGTTCTGTAAACTCTAATTCAGAAAAAAATCATTTCCGTATTTTTTAAAAATTAGGTAAAATTCGATGGTGCATTGGTTTTACGATAAAAAGTAAACGATTTGTGCATTTTATCATCCATTCACCAAAGGATTTTACTTATATACCTTTATTTTCGCTAGGAAAATTAGCGACTTGGGGATTGCTGCTGTCGTATTCTGTTTCTGTATGGAGTACAGCATCACTCAGTCCTGATGGGATTCTCACTGTCCCGTTGTCGCAATTGCAAAATACTCCCACTCCTCCTCCTGATGCTACGGCTCGTTTTGCGCATTTAAATCCCTCTGAAGGCGTGCATTTGTTGAAATTGACGCAATATGGCGATATGCCTGTGGCTTCGGTGACGGCAAATACATTTTTAGATGCGGATCGTCGCTTGCATTTGCCGCGTGTACATTATGATTTAGGGGGTTCTGCGCCCTCTGATTGGTGGTTGACGTTGCGTTATCACGGTACAGCTGAAGATGGCAGTTTGTTGTTGCAAGTGGATAATTTTGGCCCTGCGCGTTCGGGTAATATGATTAGCGGCCAAGTGTCGGTGGATTTATCGGGACAATCGGTTAAAGCGCGTTCTAAAAATTCCGCAGGCGGTTCGCCTGGCATTACGCAAGCGACTTTGTCGTTTTACGATGTCAATGGGGTTGAACTTGCGTCTTTTCCCAATGTGACAGATGAAAATGGCAATTACAGTGTAACCGTGCCTGATGGCGATGTGACGTATTTGAAAATTCGCGGCGGTTTTTTTAGCAACGATCCCAATCGCCCATTCGCTGGGGAATTGATGGTGTTGTGCCTGCCCACGCAAACGGAGAATACTTGTCATGCTACGGTTTATGGCAGTTTGGTGATGCGCTTGGCGACTCGATTCGCTGATGATGATTGGACTATGCGACAATCAAAAGCCCGCACTTTAATCGCTGAAACGCTGAAAATTGACCGCGATCCCACTTTAGAAGTCATTGATAATTTTGAAACTTTGTTTGATGGTGATGAATTTTGGCGGAAAATTGGGAACGATGCAGGACAGTTTGACGCTTGGGCAGATGTGTTGACGGCTGATTTGGCGGATGGGTTTTTGGATGATGCCAGCATTTCCGCAGGCGTGTTTAAACAAGCCCAAGTTAGAGTGTCTGCGGTAGCAAATTATGCGATTCAGTATGAGCAAATTCAACCCAGACAAGTTGTTGATGAACAAGGTAATGTTTCTGAATCTTCGCGTCAGTTGGTTTTAGAAAGTTTGTCTGGAGAAAAAACCGCACAAGGTACTCAAATTGAAACACAACAGTTTTTGTCTGATGTGATTTTGAAAGAAGAACTGGAAAATGGGGAAAGCACTATTGTTTATCAATCCTTTCAAGTGGGTGATTGGCAAAGTCAGTTAAATGCAGAAACCACTGTTCTTGCTAAAGTTTTTTCTCGTGATCCGACATTATTTAATTTGCCTGTCACGGAAAAAAATAGAATCGCTCGCTTGTTGGTAACAGCAGAAAGTGAGCTAATGCAACAAGCACAAGATGAGTGGTTAGAAGCGGTTAATGAGGATATTTTAGCCGTTCTTTACTTTGATGGGTTAGATGAGTTAATTGCTCAAGCCCGCACTTATGTTGCTGTTGTTGCTTTGCCTGAACCCACCGCACGGAGAATGCCTTATCAAGCTCCATCAGACCCGCAACGAACAGCGCGGTCTGCTCCAGCAAGTCAGAATATGGGATGGGTTGGTGTTGAGTTTGATGGGAATTCTACAGTCAGCGTGGGTAATTCATTGCCTATTGCGCTGTCTGTTGTGGGTAAAAGTTACTCTTTTAGTGATTTTATGGCGGGTGTTTCGGGAACTCAGGCTTTTACTAAACCTATTCTTGAGCCTAATTTGGTTGGAGAAATGAGTGGCGGGGCTGTTGGAACTGCCGCGGCGATAGCCTTTAACGCTTATCAAAAAACGGATTTTCAGGGAACAACCTTTGATAACTCGCTGTTTTTGTCGGGGGATCAGTTGGCGCATAATTTCCCCGATCAAAATAAATATTGTACTGAAGGTGAAGGGCGTTATGTGGTGACTAAAGAACTGGGCTGGAATGTACACACCATTAATAACGTGATGCTGGCTTTACAGGCATTAACAACAGGGGTTCAGTACAAAAACGGTCACATGGTGAAAATCAAGGATTCCCTGACAGCAATCCACACTAAATTGGAAAACGCAGGTGAAATTGGCTCTCAAATTATGGACGGGATTGAGGCTATTTTGTTGGCTGCTGATTTAGTGCTTGATATTTATTCGGGTATCGTGACTGCTGAGTCAGAGGTGAAAGATACTGATTCAGAAGCAGAAGATGCTGATTCAGAAGCAAAAAGTTTCAACGCCGAAGATGCGCATAAGCTCAGAATCGATGTGATTGATCCAACAAGAAATGCGCTGGGTAACTTAAAACGTTTGGTAGAAGTGGCTGTGGCAGCACTGCCGCAACGTCCAAACCGTGCTGAGATTGATGCCCAAAGCATATTTAATATGCTGATTGATAAAAAAGGGAAACAAGACGATGCCATGTATCGTGGCTTGTCAAAAGACGTTGGCCTTGCAAAATTAGTTGCTGCTCAATTGCTTGGACATCATCTTGCTAAAATGACTCCAACCCATGTTCAACAAGGAAGTCAGAAAGTGCCTTGTCAAGTGGGCGCGCTTTCTTGTAAAACAGTGGCGCGAATTTATGTAGGGTATAAATTGGGTATTTTTGCTAAAGGAAGCTATGAATACACCTTGATCGACAAGCTCAATCCGCATGATATGAAAGGGATTTTTCGCAGCATCGGTAAAGACAATTACACGCGCCAAACCAATATACTTTTCCACGGAATCTTGAGCAATTTAGAGAAGCGAGCCAAAGAAATTGTAGGGGCTACGGCATTGCTTGGTGTTGCGGCGGCGGTTAAATCTCCTGAAGACATTGCTTCGGTTATCCAAGCTGTCGGGACAGTGGTATTGACTGAATTGTTTAATTGGTCAAGAGAAACGGTTGCGGATAATGTGGAAAATTTACTGCGTATTGTTTTGAGTTCCAATGCGTTTGGCGCAGCCCAAAAAGCAAATGCTTTGGTAGGCATTTTGGGAGCGCAGTTTGCGACACCCAACGAATATCCTTTTGATATTAAGGTGGTGGATGGGGAATTGACTTTTTCTCCGCCCAGTGTGCAACACAAAATGTTTACTTACGGCATTCAGCCTAAGCTTAATATGGAAACATTTGGCCTTGAAAATGAGGATTGTCACGGACTCATATTAACTGGTGATTGTTTTAATAATGGGTTCTTTTTGCTTAGAGATACCAACCCTGAAACCTTGTCAAAAAATATTTTGATGGTGGCTAATAGTGAAAGACAGGCGCGTACTCGAAATTCCGCTCTTTTTTACTTTAACCAGTCAAAAGCCTCTACTGAAGTGGCTTTGCGTGTTAATAAGTCATTGCCGCTGTTAGGATGGTCGTTTGATATTCAAGAACGTCCATATTCTGAGGGGAGTTATCAAGAATGGGTGAGTTTTAGACCTGAAGTCAATCAAGTGCGTAATGCTTTGATTACGGCAGGACAAGTCATTGATCATTTGAAAGAAGACCCTGCTACGGGTTTGGCTTTTTTTGACTTTTTTGATGTTCTGGTGACAGAGCAAAGTGGTTATTTTTCTTTCATTATGGGACGCAATGAAGCCAGTGTTTTGGTCAATCACAAGTCTCGTGGGGTTTTTAGAGAAGTTTTTCAATTTTTCTTTCTTGATGACCAGTTGAAACAGTGCAGTACTGAAGAGTCCAGTAAGAAAACGCATTATCCAGCGCAGCATATTTCTTACTACAAAATGGCTTCAGCACAAGATATTATGAAAAATGCAGTTGAGAATTCGCCAAATTCTCCCAGCGTGCATTTTCATAAGTTCAATCAAGGTGATAAGGCGTTTCACTGCATTACAAATCTGACGGATATACCTTTGCGTTTGGTACGATACAACAGCGGGGCTTTGAAGTTTTTAGCTTCCACTGATTTATCGCCTGGCGTGCAGTATTGTCTTGATTCTCGCTTGGCAGAGCGTTACCGCTATGCCGTGTTTGATGCTATTTTTAGCCAATATACACTTGACTATAAATGGAGAGATGATGCTGATCTCATAAGACATTTGGCATTACGCACGGATAATGGGTCAAATTCTTTCACGTATTATGAATATTTGAGCCATCCTTGGAAAATAGATTACAACGCCCATAATTCTGCTTTTATTGTAGATCGTTTGGCTTCTGAATTTTCGGACATTGGGCCTGATATTGTGTTGCCTGAAATTGAAACGCGGTTGACGGCTTCAGGCGAGGCTTCGTCTTTCCCCAAAGTTTTCCCTGTTGAGGTCACGTTTGCTGGGCGGCCTATAAATGATTTTCACATCAATATTGTTGAATCTCCTAAGCATGGGGAGTTATCGGTCGATGGTAACAATCTGATTTATAGCCTGACAGACACTAACTATGTCGGTACGGATTTTTTCTCTATTAGTGTGATTTCAGGGATACGTCCTGGTTCGGAAGTGAAGGAAGGCTGGGTTGATGTGATTGGGACAGCTCCACCCCCTCCCCCCTTCACAGGCACATCCAAGCTCAACGACACAGGCATCACCTGGGGCGGGAATTATCCATCTGGAAATAACGCCACCTGCACAGGTGCAACGGTAGAAATGCAAGACTGTTCGCACGGGCGAGATGTCACGCATAACGACCCCAGTGATGGTCATGCAGGCTTTAGTTTCACCAAAATCAGTGCGACAGGGCAGGCATTATCGGCGGCAGCAACCGAGTGGTCTTGTGTACAAGACAACGTCACTGGCTTGATGTGGGAAGTGAAGCAAGGCGGAAATGGTAAAGTCGGTGATGAAGGTCTGCATGATGCAGATGACCGCTATAACTGGTACAACACTGACCCTGATACCAATGGTGGCGCGGATGGTTATGCAGATGACGATGGCGCGATTTGTTACGGTTATCAAAAAGACAATCCCGACACCTACTGCAACACCCAAGCCTACGTTGCACGGGTGAATGTAGCAGGTTACTGCGGCTATAAAGATTGGCGGATGCCGAATCGGGAAGAATTGCGTTCCATTGTTCATTATGGACGGCGTGGTCCAGTCATTGATGCGGACTATTTCCCCAATACGCGCTCTAGCTGGTATTGGTCTAGTTCCCCTGTTGTGGGCTACCCATACTCCGCGTGGTACGTGCCTTTCCATTATGATGGTGACGGCCACGGCGGTCGCAACAACTACAATCACGTTCGGTTGGTGCGCGGCGGACAGTGATTTGCATTTTTTCTTATTGTAGATTAGGCACTACGTTAGTGTAGTAGGTTTTCCCCTCCCTTTGCTTTTTTTGGGGAGGGGTTGTCTGATTTTTCACCTCCACAAAGGAATTAAACTATGTCTTTAACTGACCCATCCACTGCTGTTTTTTCTTCCGTCAAGCAAATCCGTTTTTGCAAGCGTTTTTTAACCGTAACGGCATTTTCATTGGGAGTTTTATTGAGTTTTAATGTCTGGGCATTACAAATGTGTAATAATGCCATTCGCGCCAGCACCCCTAATGACCGCTTTCAAATCAATGAAGACGGCACTGTCACAGACGTGCGCACCAATCTTGTTTGGAAACGCTGCCTAGAGGGACAAACAGGCGCAAACTGTGAAACAGGAAACGCCTCAAGATTCACTTGGCAACAAGCCCTACAGTACGCAAAGCAAGTGGGCGAAGGCTGGAGATTACCTAACATTAAGGAACTGGCTTCCATCGTTGAATTAAAATGCGACGACCCTGCTATCAACTTGTCAGCGTTCCCTAACACGCGTAGTTCTGGGGTTTGGTCTAGTTCCCCTGTTGCGAGCGGCACTTACAACGCGTGGGACGTGAATTTCGGTAATGGTGGTGCCAACTACTACAATCGCTACTACGACAACAATCACGTTCGGTTGGTGCGCGGCGGACAGTGATTTGCATTTTTGCTTTATTGCTTTTGTCTGAATCGGGATTTTTCTTAATTTTGGAAATTCTGATTCGGACAAATAACGTTCTGAAAATAAATTGATTTTCCTCTTCCTCTTGTTCCCAAGTACCATTTTGGAATACAGTCTTGACCGCGTTGCGGTCAGTCATTCATCAGTCCACCATCCCGTATAAACAGAAATCAAACCCACTTGTTTCAAATCATTACGCGCACTAGAATAACGCCAATGTTCCTCTTTTGGTACTGACCGCAACGCGGTCAAGACTGTATTCCCAAGTGGCACTTGGGAACAAGGGGAAGGGGAAAGGGGAACGGTGAAGAGCCGTTTAAAATTCAACCGCTTCAATAAGGTAATTAAACTATGCCACCTAAAGTAAAATCAGTCACACCACATGATGATTATATTCTCACTATCATTTTTAATAATAATGAAGTTGGCACTTTAGATATGAAACCTTATTTAGACTTTGGCGTTTTTAAACGGATTAAGGATTACTCTCATTTTAAAAATGTCCGAGTTGCTTTTGACACCATTGAATGGCCGTCTGTTAATATCGATCTTGATCCTGAATTTGTTTATCAAAAATGCAAAAAACATCTTTTGACATACCAAAATTAAGTCGTTAAATAAAAATATTCAGCCACTAAAACCGTTTCCTCTTGTTCCCAAGTGCCACTTGGAAATACAGTCTTGATCGCGTTGCGGTCAGTCATTCATCAGTCCACCATCCCGTATAAACAGAAATCAAACCCACTTGTTTCAAATCATTACGCGCACTATACCAAAATTAAATCATTCATAAAATTTTTCTGTCAGAATCAGAATTTACAGAATTTTAGGATTTTCAGAATTAAAGAATAAAAAATCTGTTTAAAATAAATTACTTACAAGAATAAATTTTGAAAATTCTTGTGTCTGTAAATTCTGATTCTGACAAAATAAAGATTCTATGAACCACATCTTTTGGGTATATACCAAAATTAAATCATTCATAAAATTTTTCTGTCAGAATCAGAATTTACAGAATTTTAGGATTTTCAGAATTAAAGAATAAAAAATCGATTGAAAATAAACGACTTGCAAGAGTAAATTTTGAAAATTCTTGTGTCTGTAAATTCTGATTCTGACAAAATAAAGATTCTATGAACCACATCTTTTGGGTATAGAATAACGCCAATGTTCCTCTTTGGGAATTGTGCCAGCGGAATGAAAACCCAAAACCCATTGAACCATTAGAGTAAAAAATATGTTTCTACAGGTAACAGCGGCCAAATATGTAAATGGTTACAAAATTGAGTTGTCGTTTAATGATGGTCGGCATGGTATCGCCGATTTGACAGACGCATTGAGTGGCCCCGTGTTTGAGCCACTGAATAATGAGTCACAGTTTTCTGACTTTCGAGTGGATGAAGAACTGGAAACCATCGTATGGGCAACTGGAGCGGATATGGCACCAGAATATTTATATTTTCAAGCATTCAAAGACAATAAAGAACTACAAGAACAATTCAGGCAATGGGGGTATATTCACCAATAAAAAAAGGGATAAAAAAACAAAAATATAATATTATCATTTTGGCTTATCCCTTTTACATCCCATCACCGAAAATTAAATATATTTAACTTGCCCTTGTTCCCAAGTGGCGAGACTGTAAAAGAACTCCTAAAAATGCCATTATACTCAACAACAATACCAAAATGCGGCTTTACCACTAGAGCAGTTATTAAACGGTAAAATACACTTAATTGAAAAAGTATTAACGGATTATACTGAAGCTGAATTATTAGCGGCGGATGAGCGTTTAATTATCCTTGCGCCATTTACAGTTTCAGAACATTTAGGCAAGCAAGAATTAAAGCAAAAGATACAAGATTGGGGTCAACAAATTCGCAAGATTTACCCCGATAATGAACAACACGAAGAGGCGATTAATATTGTGGAATTATTCCTATTAAATCGCTTTCGTAAACTGAGCAATGAAGAGGTAATTAACATGCTAAATTTAAACTTAATGGACACCCAAGCAGGACAAGATATTTACCACATGGGAATGACCGAAGGCGAGCGCAAAGGACAAACCAATGGCGAACGCGGTATTTTCATGCGCTTATTAAAAAAGCGTTTTGGGAAATTGCCTTATTCTGTGGAGAGTAAAATTGAGAATGCGACATCTGCTCAATTGGAGCAATGGGCTTTGAATATATTGGATGCGAAAACGATGGAGGATGTTTTTCAGAATTAAATTATTTTTTGTGCTGAATAGGAGTTTTCCCCTTGTTCCCAAGTGGCGAGCCTGTAAAAGAACGCCTAAAAATGCCTTTTTTGGTACTGACCGCAACGCGGTCAAGACTGTAAGGGGAAAATGCGCGCCGCTTCATGCTGCTTTTGCGCCTCCTCGTCGCTGTCGTCCTGAATGTAATAACGCGCCAGGAGATTAGTATCCAAGCCAATCATTTGCGCAACATGTTGGCGGGATCGAAATCTACCGGCACGGCGCGTCGTCGGCTTTTTAACATACCAAAGCCTTGCGTGACGGTCTGTTCAATCCGTTGTTGTATTACTGCCTGCAACGCTTCGCGGATAAATTGCTCAGGGTTCGGCAGGATTTGAATTTGCCGCGCCAAGTCATCGGGTAAGGTCAGGGTGATTTGCATGATTGATTCATATCATTAGTACTGGGGACAAGCTCTTTTCGTTGCCCATCATTATGCGATACATAAAGCATCTTTTGGCGAAACGCATCGTTTACACGACGGATACGCTCAAACCTCAACGTATTTTACGTTTACCTATCCAACTTGCACAAGCCCGCGTAGGTTGGGCTGAGCGTCTCTGTTGCGACTTGTGCTGAACCTGTCGAAGCAAGCCCAACACAACGATACCCCAAATACCCAAAACATACGGCACAATGCCGCGTTCCCTGTTGGGCTTCGTACTTCAGCTCAATCTACATTCACTTCTCTTTTACTGTTATTCTAACCGCAGATGCACGCAGATAAAAACATCAACGTTAGTCCACCTTAATACATCAACAAATACAAAAAAAAAACCCCTGTCAACTTCAGTAATTCTCAATTCAAACCCTACCAATCAACTCAAAAATTACACCTAGGAGGTAACCTGTTCTATTTTCCAACGCGATCTCGCTGTATCTGTCAGTTCTGCAAAGAAGGGCGTGTTTGTGTGTTCTTTTACCGCTTCAGTGCGCAGGGTAACGAGTAAATTCATGATTCACCATTCATCACGCATAACTTAGGCTTAATTTGCGATATATTAAAGCCAATCAATAGTATGGCTTATCAAGTTAAAAGAGAAGGTTAAAAATGCCGCTGCTTCGATCACTGCAACATTCTCTCTGGCGTGGGGGCGTGTTTGTCTTATTTTTGCTGCTACTGTTTCCTCACGCCCACGCGCTCTCGCTGGTCGAAGTGCAACGACAGGCGCAAAATGAGGTATTAGGATTAGATGGGGTGGCTGCTGTGGCAGTGAGTCCAGATGGACAACACCTTTATGCGGCCAGTGTGGTGTCGAGTGCAGTGGCGGTGTTTAGTCGGGATGTGAACAGATGTTTGGTAGGGCTTAGTGAGAATTGCTGGATTCGGCTACACTTATGCGACATTTGGGGATTTCATTAGCGGATGACGGCGCAAAAAGACGCGCTTTATCCGCCCTACCCGTCTACAGCGTTTTGACATGCGGGTAAGCCAAAATCTTTTCATCTAATGTCAATAAAGCAACGTTATGGATTCTCGCCGTTGCAACGATTAACTGATTAACCGGGTCTCGATGAAAAGATTGGGGTAATTGTGTTGATTCTATAATAACAGGAAGGCTTAAATCCAAAAGCACAACACCGGGAAATACCAATGCGGATTGTAGCCAATCTTGTACAGCATAACGTAATTTTAGACGTTGATATTCAACAAGTTTGGCAATTTCCCAACAAGAAATCAAACTCACGCCCAAGCCACTTTCTTGGTGTGCGACGAACCGTTTTACAGATTGTTCAGGCAAATCCCCATTTACCCAACGTACCCAGATGTGCGTATCCAACAAAATCACTGAATTACATCCCAATCATTTAGTGCAACAGGCTGAGTGGGTTCAAGATAACTTAATACACTGCCACGCAAGGATAATGGTGTTTTATTATCCATTTTTTGATGAGGAAACTGGCGCAAAACCTTATATACCAATTCTAAATAATCGGTATCAAGCTGGTCTATTTCCTGTTTGAGTTGTTGTTTTGAAACGGTAAACATTTTTCATTTCTCCGTCATCAAGTTGTTTCGCCAGTTGCGGTTTGTAGTCGAGGTGGGCAAAACGTCTTTTTGTTTTGTCTACCATCATGTTGCGCAAAATGGTGTGCATGGTGTGTAACGAAAAGATATTGCACACCCTGCATGGCTGTTATTTAACTGATGAAAGTGCTTTTTTCTGCTTTTCAATTCCAATATTTAATTTGTCACATATTTTTTGTCTTTTGTCATATGGAATATGAAACTTATATATATGACGAATCACTAACATTTTTAGTAGCATGGAAGGAATATGATTATTGCGTATTTCAGATGCAAGATTAATAATTTTTCCTGTATCCAATCCATTAGGAAAATCTAGCTCAATAGCTATATTAACTAACTGTTTTGATATGTTAGGGTCTTTCTTATAAACTGCTTCATATATTGCAGATAACTCTTTTGATGCGGCACTGTTTGCAACCTTTGTAACAAACCCAAGTGAAATTAGAGTCGCAAACTCAAATATAAGACGTTTACTCAAAGCATTCCGTTCTTTTTCAGAAAACGATTTGTCTTGAATAATTCTTGAGATTTCTTGCTCAAAAAAACCAGTATATTCATTAAATACAGTCATTATTTTCTTTAATGAACGTAACCCAAGATTATACGTTTCTTCTAATAAGTCAATTTTGACATTACCATCAAGGGAGCCATAATAATTTTTAGTTATTTGTCCCAGTATTTCTATAATTTTGAAAGCTAGATTAATCTGACCAAATACATCGAGTTCTTTAATATCTGAATTATAATCTGTATACATCGAGTTCTTTAATATCTGAATTATAATCTGTTTCGTTAGTTGGCTCTTTTGGAAGATTTTCATTCAGACTATCTTTAATTTCTAGTTGTTTAGCACGAGTTTCCTCTGGACGCTTATCTTCAAGGATAATTCTTAATTCTGCTTCAACCAAACGATTTATATTGGCAAACTCATCCTCAGCAAAGGTTGCCAGACTGATCTCTGTAAATATTTTTTTAGCCTCTAATAAAATATTATCAAGAACAAATTGGTCTTTTGAGAAATGAACCAAGAATATAACAATATTTGCACATTCCCTTAAATAGAGCCTTTTGGTTAAGTCAGTAATCTTTTGTTGTATATCAACATTTTTTTGCGCATTATCTGAAAGATATTTTCCAACAAAAAAATAATATATATATGAATGATTAAACCGATAAGAATCATTTTCTGATTTTAATATCTTTGATTGGATTAGTATCTTTTTCGTTTTATCAAATTTCCGATCCAGCATCTTTCGATTGCAGAACTCTTCATAAAATTTTCTCGTATTGCTTTCAGATATTTCTTTTTCAGAACCAACAAAGAAGTAATGCGAAAGCTCAGAGAGTAATGAATAATATAAATTAAGTTCAGCCGCTTTTACGCCAGCAGTTCCTAACGCATGTGTAATCAGATAGTTATAGAACTCCGCATATGCACTACCTTGTAATGATTTGACTGTAGATGCTTCAAACGACTGAAGTAATGTGAGTACATATATAGGATATGTTGGCACATAATTATATCCAATAGTAGAATTAATAATTTCTGCTATCTCCATCACTTGATTATGCTTATCCGATTCATAGATAGTATCTACGCGACCAATACTTATCCACGTTTTTATCATCTCATCGCGTAGTTTAAATCCAAGCTCTTTAATACGATACAGATTATACTCAGCCAGTTCAGAAACCAGTTTATCATTAGCTAGAAGTTCGAGTTCCTGCTTCGTGTTCATTAGCCATATGATACTCTCATACTCTTTATCTATAGCTAAGAAAAGCTGAGATGCAGCGTCCTTGTTTAGTGTAGTATTATGAAAATCATCGATAAAAATTATAATCTTTGATTTATCAATCGTACCAACAATTTCATCTGTCACATTTGCATATTGTAATTTGATTTGGCGACGGAGAATTTTATGAAATTTTTCTAGGTTACTAAAATTAATATCGCAGGCGTTAATATAGACGGGAATATTTCCAGACTCTACATAGATTCGTTGAAGTTTCTGAGCAAGCGTAGTTTTTCCAGAAAGTTCATCACCAAATATAATATTTTTTCTGTATTTTTCATCAAACGACATCAGTTCTGCTGATGAAATTTTATCATCTTCATTTACTAATTGCAGATCAGGAAATATAAACAAATCATCTTTGTCTAATACTCTCTTATGTGGATGAGTATACATTACTCCCGTATCTTTAATTGATTGAACATACTCATCATCAAGTCGGAATTTGTATTCTACAACGCCTTTTCCATTTGTTGTTGAGATTGATGCAGGAATAAGCGCACAAAACTCAAACCCACACATTGTAGAGTCAAAAGTTGATAACTTTGAAAGGATGTCACTATCAACAACAATATCACCTGTTTTCGCATCAACAACAAATACGCGGGTATCTGTTTTTTCTTTCTTCTTACGATATGTCCAATATATTCCTACTGGTGTCACTAATAGAGTGGAATCTTGGTATAAATTTCTATTCAGAATTTTTGATATTGAGTGATTGGCAATATCCTCACTTTTTATTACATTAGCATCAACAAGTACTGTAATAAATTTACTTGGCGTATAAATTGTTATATCGGTGCGCCCCTTGGATGTTAGTTTGTCTACTACACCTTTCGCATCCTTTCCAAGCTCACAAGTGCAAATAATCCAAGCTTCCTCGCATTCTTCAAGTTGCATTGCTCCAAGTAATTTCACAATAATACCAGCATTTATATTGTTATCATCTTTGTATGCTTTACATTCAACATAAAGTTTCTTGTTATTGTTAGCTTTATGTTTACACAATAAATCTAATTCAACTCCCGTCTTACGAACTTCACGTTCTACTTCATAGTTTTGTGCGCGTAAAAGGTGCATGGCAAGTTCTTCAAGCAAATCGCCTTTGTCTTTAGTTGTTGCTGACTTACTAACTGCTACTTCGATATTCAAAACTCTATCCTCCAATTAATTAAGCCTGAGTAGGTCGCATAAGCGATAGCGTTATGCGACATTTGGGGGTCCCATCATAGCGAATGACAGCGCACACTTCAACAGGCTCAGTGCAGCAATTCTCAATTCAAACCCTACCAATCAACTCAAAAATTACACCTAGAGAGTGCTTCAATACCAATTTTTTCAGAGTCGTATAATAATACTTTTCAAATAGGAGAGAATAATGAACAAAAGATATGAAGATTTAGAAGAGTTAATGTCAACAGGTGAGGCGAGAGAAGTGAAGCGAGCGATGGCAGTAAGAATGTCTTTGCTTGGTTTTGTGCGTGCGGAAGCGGCTTTAGCGTGTTGTGTCAGTGTGCAATTTGTGGATAAATGGAAAGCCATTTATTTAGCGTCAGGGGTTGAAGGATTAAAGTTAGCGTATAAAGGCTCACCAGGGTATTTAAAGCCGCGTGAACGAGAAGATGTGATTAATTGGATACAAGAAAAGAAGACAATAACAATAGAGGAACTAAAGAGATACTTAAAAGAGGAGTATGATGTTTTCTATTCTTCAAATACTTCTTATACTAAATTATTAGAAGAAGCGAATTTAAGTTATAAGAAGACACACAAAGAGAATTCGGCAAAAGATGAGGTAAAAGTAGAAGCTAAAAAAAAGAGATTAAGGATTTAATAGATAAGGAGCGTGAACAGATAGAAAGTGGAGAGGTAATGTACTGGATGCAAGACGAAAGCCATCAGTTGTGGGGAGATATTTGTGGTTATGTTTGGTCGAAAAAAGGAGAAAGAACGTCAATAAAGATGAGTAATTATCGCACTTCTCAAACGTGGTATGGAGCGGTGAATATTTATACGGGAGAATTTATTTTAGATAGGGCAAAGAAAGCTGATACAAAATATACGATAGACTTTATTAACTGGCTCATTTACAGATATAAAGAAGCCCGTCATGTGATTATTTGGGATGGTGCAAGTTATCATCGTTCTGAAGGTTTAAGAACTTATTTAGAGAAATTAAATGGGGGACTTCCAGAATCAGAATGGAAAGTTCGTTTATTAAGATTTGCGCCCAATGCCCCAGAGCAAAATCCAGTCGAGGATATTTGGCTTCAAGGTAAGAATTGGGTCAGAAAGAATTTTCATCGTCTATCAAGCTTTAAAGAAGTCACTAGTATGTTTGAGACCTTTTTGTCAGGTAAATTGTTTAAGTTTAATAAAATTAAACAGTATCTTATACCTAATATCTAGCTAGATATTAGAACTTAATTTGTTTTTATATCTCACATAATTTTGGTATAGCAGCAATTCTCAATTTAAACCCTTACAACCAACAATGTTTTTATAACTGATTGAAAGTAAAGATGATGAACAAACTCGAAGCATTTTTCCAAAAAAATCAGCAATATTTTTTTGACTACCTGATTGGTCGAATAATAGAAATGTCTGAAAATTTGTCTGATAGTCGTAAGACTAAAACAGCGAACAACCTTAAATATAGCATGAGTGATGCTTTTTTGAGTGCTTTTTCTGTTTTTTTCACACAAAGCTCTTCTTTTCTCGATTATCAAACTCGAATGGAAAAAGCACACGGGAAAAATAACGCCCAAAGTATTTTTGGCATACATAAAATCCCCAGTATGAATCAAATTCGTAATTTACTGGATACTGTTCCTGAAACCGAAATTTATCCACTATTTTTTGAGCTTAATCAATTTCTCTATGATAATGGTTTTTTACAAAACTTCATGAGTAAAAACAATGGATTATTTATTGCTTTAGATGGCACTGATTTTTTCAGTTCTCAAAAGATTTCTTGTCCATGTTGTTTAAAAAAAGATTTGGTTAACGGTAAAGTTTTATATCGACATAGTGCATTAACTCCCGTTATCGTTGCACATGGACAGTCCCGCGTGATACCGCTGCCGCCTGAATTTATTCAGGCACAAGATGGCGCAGAAAAACAAGATTGCGAAATTAATGCGGCAAAACGTTGGTTGGACAACTGGGGTAAATATTACAGCTTGTGGCAAGCCACTTTGTTAGGGGATGATTTGTTTGCGCATCAGCCTTTTTTTGAAAAAGCCATTGCGCAAGGCTTTGATATTATTACTTCTTGCAAGCCAAACTCTCATCAAACAACTCATGAGTGGCTGTCTGAATTTGAGCAAATGAACAAAATACAGTCGCTACAAACCCATCATAAACACGGAAAACAACGAACAACCCGACATTATCGTTACATGAATCAAGTTCCTTTGCGTGATGGTAACGATGCGTTAATGGTTAATTGGTTCGAGTTGGTAGAAATTGATGGACAAGGGAAGCAAAAATACAAAAATAGCTGGATAACCACCCATAAAATAACAGAAAAAAACCTTGCAGAACTGACAGATGCAGCGAGAGCGCGTTGGAAAATAGAAAATGAAAACAACAATATTCTAAAGAATAACGGCTATCATTTTGAGCATAACTTTGGTCATGGTAAGCAACACTTATCTAACTTACTGGCTACGTTGATTTTATTGGCTTATTTAACGCATACGATGCTAGAATACTTGGATGAGACCTATGAAAAAGTACGTCTTTTGTGTCCATCAAGACGCACATTTTTTGAGCAGTTACGCACCCTGATGCAATATTTAGTATTCGATAGTTGGCAGCATTTGACCGATTTTATGCTTGAAGCCCTCTCTAGGCGTAATTCTTGAGTTGCTTGGTAGGGTTTAAATTGAGAATTGCTGGTTCGGGGTAGAAAGTTTTAGCACCTCTTGATATGATGCTAATGCTTGATTGTTTCAATTTCCCGTTCGGGGTAGAAAGTAAAGATTCTTGTGCAGGAACAGAAACATAAGAAAGTTTCAATTTCCCGTTCGGGGTAGAAAGTCGCTGTTAGCTATTAACGTGATTATTTATGACGCGTTTCAATTTCCCGTTCGGGGTAGAAAGAGAAAGAGAATAACAGCGATTGAGTTTCAACTTTGGGAGTTCTTTTACAGCCTGATGCCCCTACAATGGACTAAGGCTGTAAAAGATTCTCACCACTCGACGATAAATTTAACTATAAATCAACCATTTCCCCGCAAAAACGGGGGCAACACCAAACTTGCTGCATGAATCTCCGCAGAATAATACATTGTATCAAATGACTTCTGCTCTGCGTCTTTCACTCTGTATTTGGTTAAAGATTGCGAACGGGCTAAAGTCGCCGACCATAAACCCGACGGGTAAACACATTGGGGAAATAATAAAGCTTGCGTTTCGGTGAATCCTACCGCACGCATCGCCTCACCTGTCGCACGAAATGTGTCGAAATGCAGAAAAGGTGACTCACTTTGTTGTACTAAAATGCCATCAGAACGCAATACGCGACGACATTCCGCATAAAAAGGCGCGTTAAACAATCCCTCCGCGGGGCCGACAGGATCAGTGCTGTCAATAATAATCACGTCTAAACTGGCATCAGGCGCGTTTTTCACCCAAGCAATCCCATCTTCAAACAACAACCGCGCCCGCACATCCCCATTCGCCACACACAACTCAGGAAAATAGCGCGTTGCCAATGCCGTCACACGCTCATCAATTTCCACTTGAGTCACTTTCTCAATTTGCTCATGTTTCAGCACTTCGCGTAATGTACCGCAATCGCCTCCACCGATAATTAAAATATCACGCGGATTGTCATGAATAAATAAAGCGGGATGTGCCAGCATTTCATGATAAAAAAAGTTATCCCGTGCCGTGAGCATAATAACGCCGTCAATCGTCATTAAATGCCCAAACTTTTCTGTGTCATAAATGGCGATTTTTTGGAATGGGCTTTGTTCCTCATGCAATTTGGCTTTAATTTTTAAAGCCGTCACGCAATCTGCTCCCATCACATCGTCATCTAAAAACCAATTCTCAATAATCATTATAAAACCCTAATAAAATCCAATCTATCCGCTTAATCAGCTAACACCAAAATCGCATCCATTTCCACCCCAACGCCTTTGGGCAACGCCGCCACACCTAAGGCCGCACGTGCGGGATAAGGCGGCTGAAAATAATCCGCCATGATTTGATTCACTAAAGCAAAGTGCGATAAATCTGTTAAATAAACCGTTAAACGCACCACATCACTTAAATCGCCTCCTGCGGCTTGTGCGATGGCTTTTAAATTCTCAAAAACTTGACGAATATGCGCCGCCATATCGCCTTCGCATACGGTCATCGTTTCTGGAATTAAAGGGATTTGTCCTGAAATATAAACGGTATTGTCCACCTTAACGGCTTGGGAATAAGTGCCTATGGCTTGTGGCGCATTGGATGTGTTAATAATCGTCCGATTCATGGCTTAAAAACCTCGCTAATAAATAAGTTAATTCGTTCAATGATAAAAGCAAAAAAAGCCGAAATAGCTTAACGGAATTAGAGATAAGGTGCAATTCATTTTGCGCCCAAATCCACAGGGGCTGTACAAAATAGTGCATTTTTCTAATTTTTAGAACAAAAATGGTGCAAATTATCTCACTTTTTTGCTGCTTGCTTGCTAAAAATTGCCTTATTCACTAAGAAATCACCATAAAGCAAAATCGGTCATTTTTTTGCTATGCACCATCCGTCGTCATGTCACGGTTTCTGTGGCTTTCTCAAGTTAAATTAGTTTATTAGAAAACACTAATATCACTTATTTTTCGCCGCATTGCATTGCATCTAAAAACAAAACACGGTAGTTTAGACCGTCTAAACAATAGTGATGGGATTATATGCAATTGTTTGGTTGAGAATTGTCTTTTAATTCATTGAATTGGCGCGTTATTGGGCATATTGCCGAACGTTGCCTTAGGTCACGGTGTGAATGTTTTATGATGCAAATCAACATTGATAAAGGACTCGATCTACCTATTTTAGGCGACCCCTTGCAAATCATTCATGAAGATGCCAATCCCGTCCGCACAGTTGGGTTGTTGGGCAGAGATTATTTGGGATTAAAACCTTCAATATTGGTGCAAGAAGGGGAGCGCGTTAAAATTGGACAGGCGTTGTTTTTTGATAAAAGAAATCCTCTGATTAAATTCACTGCACCCGCAGCAGGGGTGGTGTCGGCGATTCATCGCGGCGCAAAACGGGTGTTGCAATCGGTAGAAATTACCATTGATTCTGAGGAAGAATCTTTAACTTTTCCTCATTATAATCAAGAACAATTGCTACATTGTTCTCGCCAACAAATTCAAGAAAATTTGTTAAATAGCGGCTTATGGACAGCATTAAAAACTCGTCCTTATAGCAAAATTCCTGATCCTGAAACATCTGCGCATTCTATTTTTATTACGGCAATGGACAGCAATCCATTAGCGGCTGATCCTGCGGTGATTATTGCGCAATATGCCGACGATTTTAAGAATGGAATTGTGGCATTAACGCGTTTGACAGAAGGCGCTGTGTTTGTGTGTCAAGCACCCGAAGCGAACGTGCCAACCGTACAACACAAACAAGTACAATATGTGGCTTTTGCAGGGCCACATCCCGCTGGTGTGGCGGGTACTCACATACACTTTTTAGACCCCGTCAATGCCCATAAAACCGTGTGGACAATTGCTTATCAAGATGTGATTGCGATAGGTAAATTATTGACCACTGGGAAATTATGGTGTGAACGGATTATTGCTTTAGCGGGGCCAGTGGTGCATCGTCCGCGGTTAATTCGGACGCGCTTGGGGACGAATACAGAAGAATTGGTGGCGAATGAATTAGCTCACACGCAATCTCGTATTCTTTCTGGTTCTGTTTTTTCGGGTCATCGTGTCGCACAAGCAGTGCATTTTCTCGGTCGTTATCATACACAAATCACAGCAATTGAAGAAGCGAAATTGTCCGAACGGGAGTTGCTTGGTTGGTTGCGTCCCGGTGAAGAGAAATTTTCAGTGATTAATTTATTTATTTCTAGCTTAAAACGCGCCACTAAAAAATTCGCTTTTAACACCAATCAAAATGGTAATTTCCGTGCAATGGTGCCTTTTACCATTTACGATGAAATTATGCCATTGGATATTCTAACTTCTCCCTTATTGCGTGCCTTATTGGTGAGCGATACGGATATGGCGCAGGCTTTGGGTTGTTTGGAATTAGATGAGGAAGATTTGGCTTTATGTACATTTGTCTGTGTGGGCAAATATGAATATGGCCCTATTTTGCGTGCCAATTTAGATAAAATAGAGCGAGAAGGTTAAATGGCTTTACGACGTTTTTTGGATAAAATTCATCCTCTTTTTTTAAAAGGCGCACCATTAGAACGCTTTTATGCGATTTATGAAATGGTGGACAGCGTCCTTTACAACTCAGCTAAACCCACGCAACATGCCCCTCATGTTCGAGATGGGATTAACTTGCAACGGGCAATGACTTACGTGGTTTGGGCGACCATTCCTTGTATTTTAATGGCGTTGTGGAATACTGGTTATCAAGCCAATACGGCGATGGCTGCATTGGGATTGAACGGGATTGATGGTTGGCGCGGAGCAATATTGGGACTTTTGGGAGTCGGTTTTGACCCTAACAGCCTTTGGGATAATGTCTGGCACGGGTTAGCGTATTTTTTACCCATTTATTTTGTCACACTTGTGGTCGGTGGAATTTGGGAAGTGTTATTTGCTGCGGTGCGCGGCCACGATGTCAACGAAGGTTTTTTAGTATCTTCGATGTTATTCGCACTGATTTGTCCACCGGATATTCCCTTGTGGCAAGTGGCGATTGGTATTTCTTTTGGTGTGGTCATCGGTAAAGAAGTATTCGGTGGCGTAGGCAAAAATTTCTTAAATCCTGCTTTGACCGGACGCGCTTTTTTGTACTTCACATTTCCCGCCGAAATGTCAGGGGATACCGTTTGGGTGGCCGTCGATGGGTTTAGTGGCGCAACTTCTTTGGGTTTAGCGGCGTTGGGCGGAGTCGATTCGATTACAAACAGCGGTATCACATGGACACAATCGTTTATCGGCATCGAAGCGGGATCGTTGGGAGAAACTTCTGCGCTGGCGTGTTTGTTGGGCGCGGCGTTTTTGCTTTATACACGAGTGGCTTCATGGCGTATTATTGCTGGCGTGTTTTTCGGCATGGTGGCGACCAGTTTGTTGTTCAATCTGATTGGAAGTGATACAAATCCAATGTTTGCCATGCCGTGGTATTGGCATTTTGTATTAGGTGGATTTGCGTTTGGGATGATTTTTATGGCGACCGATCCCGTTTCCGCCGCCATGACACAACAAGGACGCTGGATTTTTGGCTTATTGATCGGCGCAATGACGGTGTTAATTCGCGTGGTTAATCCTGCTTATCCTGAAGGCATTATGTTGGCTATTTTATTTGGTAATTTATTCGCGCCATTAATTGATTATTTAGTGGTTAAAGCGAATATCCGCAGAAGAGTAAAACGCAATGCAATCTAATTCTCCCTCACTGAATCCATTACAACGTTTTTTACAGCAACCCAATGATAGCACTAGCAAAACGATAGGTGTTGCTTTGGTGTTGTGTTTGGTGTGTTCGGTTTTTGTGTCGGCAGCGGCCGTCTTATTAAAGCCTTTACAAACGCAAAATAAATTACGCGATTTTAAAGAAAATATTTTAGCCGTCGCGGGTTTAGAACCCATTGTGGCGAGTATGGGTAAGGATTATGCGCAATTGTCTTTATTGGATAAGTTTGCGTTTATTGAAACGCGAATTGTCGATTTAAGAACAGGCGAATATGCGCCACATATCGATCCCACTCAATTCGATTTACAGCAAACTGCACGCGATCCACAAACCAGTGATGTATTATCAAAAGCAGAAGACATCGCAGGCATTCAACGGCAGCCGCATTACGCACCTGTGTACGTCGTGAAAACGGCGGATCAGGTGCATAAGGTGATTATTCCGATTTATGGCAAGGGGCTATGGTCAACGCTATACGGATTTTTATCCTTGCGTGCCAGTGACTTGCGGGTGGAAGGCATTAGTTTTTATGCGCATAAGGAAACACCAGGCTTAGGCGGAGAAGTCGATAATCCCAATTGGCGCGCTCAATTTGTTGGCAAGTCGGCTTACGATGCCGATGGCGTGGTGCGCTTGGCTCTGGCGAAACAAAGCACAGGCAGCGAATTGGCTGATTTGCATTACGTTGATGCGCTGTCGGGAGCGACATTGACCAGTCGCGGTGTTACGCAATTATTACAATTCTGGCTCGGTGAACAAGGTTTTGCACCTTTTTTACGCAGCCAGTTTGGTCAATCTGGAACTTAGGGGCGATCTTTATGTCACACACAATTAAGCACACCTTAACCGATCCATTGGTTAATAATAATCCCATTGCATTGCAAATTTTAGGCGTTTGTTCGGCCTTAGCTGTTACCACAACATTAGCGACCGCTTTAATCATGAGTTTATCGTTGACGGTGGTCACTGCTTTTTCTAATTTATTTATTAGTTTATTACGGCATCATATCCCCAGCAATATTCGCATTATTGTGCAGATGATTATTATTGCATCTTTAGTGATTGTGGTGGATCAATTGTTACAGGCTTTTGCTTATGAATTAAGCAAGCAATTGTCTGTTTTTGTCGGTTTAATTATCACCAATTGCATTGTTTTAGGTCGTGCAGAAGCCTTTGCGATGCAGAATCCTCCGCTTCCTAGTTTCTTAGATGGAATTGGCAATGGTTTGGGATATAGTTTGGTGTTAATTATTGTCGGCATTATTCGGGAATTATTGGGATCGGGTTCTTTGTTAGGCGTGTCGATATTGCCGTTAATTACGGAAGGGGGTTGGTTTCAACCCTGGGGCATTATGTTGTTGCCGCCCAGTGCGTTTTTTATTATTGGCTTACTTATCTGGGGCTTGCGCACGTGGAAACCCGCACAACAAGAAAAACCCAGCTATCAACCAGTTAAACGACTTGAGAATATTTAGGGCTTAAATAGGTGAAATAATGGAACATTATTTGAGTTTATTGGTCAAGTCTATTTTTATTGAAAATTTGGCTTTGGCTTTCTTTTTGGGAATGTGTACTTTTCTCGCCATTTCTAAGAAAATTGAAACGGCATTTGGTTTGGGTGTTGCTGTCGTTGCGGTGCAGATTATTACTGTCCCTATTAATAATTTAATCTATCAATTTTTATTGAAAGATGGTGCATTGGCATGGGCAGGATTTCCTGATGTGGATTTGAGCTTTTTAGGCTTAATTAGTTATATCGGTGTGATCGCTGCATTGGTGCAGATTTTAGAAATGTTATTAGATAAATATTTCCCCAGTTTGTACCATGCTTTAGGGATTTTCTTGCCTTTAATTACGGTAAATTGTGCCATTTTAGGCGGCACTTTATTTATGGTCGAACGCGATTATAATTTTTCTGAAAGTGTCGTTTACGGTTTCGGCAGCGGAGTCAGTTGGGCTTTGGCCATTGTGGTATTAGCCGGAATTCGGGAAAAATTAAAATACAGTGATGTGCCTGACGGATTACAAAGCTTGGGCATTACTTTTATTACCGCAGGGTTAATGTCATTGGGTTTCATGGCATTTTCTGGCATTCAGTTATAATATAGAGAGGTACTTATGCTAGAAATTATTTTAGGTGTATTATTATTCACTGCGGTTGTCATTCTATTAGTATTCGTTATTTTGGCCGCCAAGTCGAAATTGGTCGCCAGCGGTTACGTGAATATTGTCGTGAATGACGAAAAAACCATTCAAGCCAAAGTCGGTTCTAAGTTGTTGGGCGCGTTGTCCGATTCACAGTTATACGTGTCATCGGCGTGCGGCGGCGGCGGCACGTGCGCCCAGTGTCGCGTGAAAGTATTCAGCGGCGGCGGCGCAATTCTCCCCACGGAACAAAATCATATTACTAAACGCGAAGCCAAAGCTGGGGATCGCTTGTCGTGCCAAGTCGCCGTAAAACAAGATATGCGTATTCATGTACCAGAAGAGGTGTTTGGCGTTAAAAAATGGCTGTGTACGGTGCGATCTAACGACAATGTCGCCACTTTTATTAAAGAATTGGTGTTAGAATTGCCACCCGGTGAACATGTGGATTTTCGCGCAGGCGGTTATATTCAAATCGAAGCCCCACCACATCATGTTAAATATCAAGATGTTGCGATTGCTGAACGGTTTCGTGAAGATTGGGATCGGTTTCAGTTGTGGCGTTATGAATCTGTGGTGACTGAGCCTGTTTTACGGGCTTATTCGATGGCGAATTATCCCGAAGAACAAGGGATTATTATGTTGAATGTTCGTATTGCGACACCGCCGCCGCGTGCGCCTGAAACCACGCCACCGGGCAAAATGTCGTCGTATATTTTTAGTTTAAAACCCGGTGATCAGGTGATGATTTCGGGGCCATTCGGGGAGTTTTTCGCCAGAGAAACGGATCACGAAATGGTGTTTATCGGGGGCGGCGCGGGCATGGCCCCGATGCGGTCGCATATTTTTGACCAATTACGCCGCTTGAAAAGTCAGCGTAAAATGACATTTTGGTATGGGGCGCGCAGTAAACGTGAGATGTTTTACGTGGAAGATTTCGACATGTTGGCGCGGGAAAATCCTAATTTTACGTGGCACGTTGCTTTATCCGAGCCTTTGCCCGAAGATCAGTGGATAGGATACACGGGATTTATTCACAATGTGTTGTACGAACACTATTTGAAAGATCATCCCGCACCCGAAGATTGCGAATATTACATGTGTGGCCCGCCGATGATGAACGCCGCGGTGATTAATATGTTGGAAGGGCTTGGTGTAGAACGGGATAATATTTTGTTGGATGATTTTGGGGGGTAAATTAGCGTTTATTTTGTTGCTTTATTCTGGTGTTTCAAACCTATTTATAGATAGCCATTTATCGGTTTGGTATTGAATCGCTAATGCACAGAGGAGGGTTTTACTTAAACTGTGCGGTTAAACTAAAACCTTCCTCTTCAAAAACTGAACAATGTCATTGTTAAGCCCATCGAAAATCTTTTAAAAAGCCACTATCATAGGGCAGTTGATTGTTTCGTAATGTAGAGGATAAATCTCGCTTTATCGTGTCACGTGTGGCGCATTCAAAACAAGATTTAAAAAACTTTTACACATGATTTCACCTTAGTACAGTACATTTCACATCATGCACATTCACCTACTCGGCATTGGTGGCACATTTATGGCGGGATTGGCACTGTTAGCACGCCAACTAGGTCATACCGTAACAGGTTCTGATCACGCCATTTATCCCCCCATGAGCCAGCAATTGGCCGCACAACAGATTACTTATTTTGAAGGCTACGATGCCGCGCATTTATCGCCCGCGCCCGATTGTGTCATCATTGGCAATGCCATGACTCGCGGTAATCCAGAAGTAGAAGAAGTGTTAAATCGACGTTTATTCTATTGTTCGGGGCCACAATGGCTGTTTGATCATGTTTTGCGTGATCGGTGGGTATTAGCAGTCTCAGGGACGCATGGTAAAACCACCACCACCAGCATTTTAACTTGGATACTACACCATGCAGGCTTGGCACCGGGCTATCTCATCGGCGGAATCCCTGAAAATTTTGGCGTATCGGCTGATCTTGGGAATAGCGCATTTTTCGTGATTGAAGCAGATGAATACGACAGCGCATTTTTTGATAAACGCTCTAAATTTCTGCATTATCGCCCGAATACTCTGATTATTAACAATATAGAATATGATCATGCCGATATATTCAAGGATTTAGCAGCGATTCAACAACAATTTTACTACTTAGTTCGCGCCCTACCGTCGCAAGGTTTAATTGTTCACGCCCAACAAAGCAGTATCGAAACTGTTTTACAACGCGAATGTTGGACTCCCCGCGAAACCTTCGGCGATTCTCACGCCCAATGGCAAGCCGACACGATAGAAGACAACGGCTGCCGTTTTCAAGTTAAGTATAACAATAAATCCGTTGGGGATGTGAACTGGTCAATTTTCGGACAACATAATGTAAACAACGCCCTCGCCGCCATTGCCGCGGCACGTCATGCGGGTGTACCCGTCGCGCTGGCTTGTGAGGCGTTGGCCACGTTTCAAAACGTCAAACGTCGCCTAGAATGCCGCGGAATCGTGCAGAATATTCATGTTTACGATGATTTTGCCCATCATCCCACTGCCATTGCGGTGACTCTCGCCGCATTACGCGCCCAAATCGGCCAACAACGCCTTATTGCCGTATTAGAACCGCGATCCAATAGCATGAAACAAGGTGTGTTTCGTGACAGTTTAGCCGAATCGCTGCAATTAGCCGATCAAGTTATTGTCTATCAACCGCCGCAATTAAGTTGGTCATTAGCCGAATCATTAGCCCGTTTACCACAGGTTTATTTATTTCAAAATACCGCCTTGCTATTAAACCATTTATTAAGCGAAGTGAAACCGCATGATCATGTGTTAATTATGAGCAATGGCCATTTTGAACAATTACACGATAGATTATTGCAAGGATTAAAACAACAGGCATGAGTACATTACCGATTGCCGTTGCCATAACGGGAGCTTCTGGCGCAATGTATGGCTTAACGCTCATTGAGAAATTATTGCAATTGGGAGAAACGGTTTATTTAATGATTTCTAAAGCAGGTTTATTAGTCATTGCGATGGAAACTGATTTAAAATTATCGCCCCACACCGCACAAACCGAGCGTTTTTTAAGCGATTATTTTCACGCCGCACCGGGTCAATTGCGCGTTTTCGGACAAGAAGAATGGACAGCCCCCGTTGCCAGCGGCAGCAGCGTCCCCAGAGCGATGGTGGTGTGTCCTTGCACCAGCGGGACATTAGCGGCGATTGCCCACGGATTAAGTCAAAATTTAATCGAACGCGCTGCCGATGTGGTTTTAAAAGAAAGGCGTTTATTAATTTTAGTCCACCGAGAAACACCCTTGTCCAGCATTCAATTAGAAAATATGTTGACTTTAACCCGCGCAGGCGCAGTTATTTTGCCTGCCAATCCGGGCTTTTATCACCGTCCTAAACAGGTTGACGAATTAATTATTTTTATTGTGGCTCGAATTCTGGATCAATTACGAATTGAGCATTCTTTATTGCCGCGCTGGGGAGTTGAAATGAATGAGTAAAAATGATGTTGAATTAACCGTGCCATTATTTCCATTACACACGGTTTTATTCCCTGGCGGTATTGTGCCATTACGCATTTTTGAGCCGCGTTATTTGGACATGGTCAGTCATTGTTTACGTACAGATAGCCCGTTTGGCGTTTGTTTGATTCAAGAAGGCAGCGAATTGGATCATCAAGTGCAAATTCACGACACAGGGACATTGGCAAAAATTATTCATTGGGATCGACGGGCGGATGGCTTGTTAGGCATTGATGCACAAGGACAACAACGTTTTCGCGTGTTATCGCGCCGCACATTAAGCAATCAATTAATTGAAGCCAGAGTAAAATTATTAGCCGATGATCCCGTGCAAGAATTACCTCATCTTTTTGAAGAATTAGCCGATATTTTAGCCCATTTATTAAAGCAATTGGACAAGCATTATTGCAGTTTATTAAACATTGATTATCGCAGTGCCAATTGGGTCAGTCATCGTTTAAGTGAATTATTGCCTTTACCGTTAAAACAACGACAACAATTATTAGAATTAGACAATGCGTTAAAACGTTTGGTGTTATTACAAGAATCTGTGGCCATCATGAAATTACGCGGCTAATTTGCTGTACATTACTGATATAACCACACCCGCATTAACGACAACAATCTATCCGTATCGACGGGCTTCGTTAAATAATCATTTGCGCCAGCTTCAATGCAGCGGGCTTTGTCTCCTTTCATGGCTTTTGCAGTCAATGCAATAATCGGCAATTTGCGCAATGCGGGTTGTTCACGAATTTTTTGCATGGCTTCATAACCGTCCATTTCAGGCATCATAATGTCCATCAATACCAAATCAATAGGCGATTCTTCAGCCAACGTATCTAAGCCTTCTTGGCCGTTATTTGCCACTAAAACTTCCATATTTTTACCTTCTAAAAACGTCGCCAGCGCATAGGTGTTGCGAATATCATCATCCACTAATAAAATTCGCTTGCCATTAAAAATTGCTTCTCGATCATGCAAACGCTGCAACATAGAGCGTTTCTCAGGCGGCAATTGTTCAGAAACTTGGTGTAAAAATAAAGTCGCTTCATCTAACAATCGTTCGGGTGATTTCACCTCTTTAATGGTCAGCCGATCTTCACATCTTTGACGCAATGATTCCTCTTCGGCATTCAATTCTCGATCACTGTACAATATCACGGGAACTTGACTGGGATTATCTTGATCGTGCCATTGCGCCAATAATTGCAGTCCTTGCCCTGCTTTTTCCACATCCACATCAATAATGGCACATTCAAAAGATTGCTGTGACAATTGCTGTGTGGCTTCGGTGCAAGTTTTCACCACCGTAGGGGAAACATTTTCTGCTTCAATCAGTGATAAAATTTCGTTACTTTTCTCATCACTATCCGTCACAATTAAAATGCTGCGTAATGTTTTCTCAATAAAATGCTCAATGGTACGGAAAGAAGAACTTAATGCTTCCATGCTAATGGGTTTTAATAAATAACCAATTGCGCCCATTCGCCGTGCATCTCGATTTTCATCCGCTGCCGACATAAAATGCACAGGAATATGGCGCAATTCGGGATTATCTTTCAATTTTTCCATGACTCCCCAACCATCCATTCCGGGCAAGCCAATATCTAAAATAATCGCATCAGGTTGATATTGCTGTGCTAATGTCAATGCGGTCAAACCATCTTCAGCAATTAGGCATTTAAAATCTTTTTCATGGGCTAATTCCATTAAGACATGAGAAAATTTGCGATCATCATCGACAATTAAAATTAATTTATCCGCACTATTTAATAATTCTCGATCATCTGCAATGGGTAAAGATTCGCTGGATTCTAATGTTTCTTCCACTTTATTAGCCGCGTTGGAATCCGTCGCTATTTCACCAGAGGGAGTGGATGATTTAGAGCGCGATTTATCAGTTTCTATTTGCGCTACTTTCGGTTTAAATGAAGGTGCAAAAGAAGAAGCCACTGGTGAATGCGTTGCCGCTTCTAATACCGAACTGGGCATAGAAGGCATTGGGGTGATATTCGGCAATTGCTCAGGAATGCAAAGAATAAAAGTACTGCCTTTCCCTAATTCACTTTCTAATAATAATTCTCCTCCCAATAAACGCGACAATTGGCGAGAAATCGACAAACCCAATCCTGTGCCACCATAACGGCGATTAGTGCTGCCTTCGGCTTGTTGAAAGGCTTCAAAAATTACCTGTTGCTTATCTTTAGCAATGCCAATTCCCGTGTCAGAAATCGCAATAGCAATACTGGAATGAGCAGGCAGATTTAAACGTTTTGCCATTTCTGGAGTAGGGCGTGTCACTTGCATTTTAATACTGCCCTGACTGGTAAATTTAAAGGCGTTAGATAACAGATTATTTACAATCTGCTTTAACCGCTGTCCATCCGTGAATAAATGCGTGGGCAAATTACCTGCAACATTCAGTTCATAACTTAAATTTTTCTCTTCAGCCAAATGACGGAATTTTTGCTCAATATTTTGCAATAATTCCATCAATTCCACCTGTTCCACGTGGGCTTCAACTTTACCCGCTTCAACCTTGGCCAAATCAAGGATTTCATTAATTAACGACAATAAATCAGAACCTGCGCTGTGAATCGTGCGGGCATATTCGACTTGTTTATCGGTCATTGTTCCCGTCTTATTATCGATTAACAATTGCGCTAAAATTAATAAGCTATTTAACGGCGTGCGCAATTCATGGCTCATATTCGCCAAAAATTCTGATTTATACTTACTGGCTAATTCCAATTCTTGCGCTTTTTGCTCAATTGCGGTGCGGCTAATTTCTAAAGCCTCATTGGTTTTGCGAATGTCTTCTTTTTGCAATTCTAAGGCTTGCGTGCGTGCTTGCAATTCTTCGTTGGCTTGGCGCAATTCTTCCTGCTGACTTTGCAATTCTTCGGCTTGACTTTGCAATTCTTCGGCTTGCTGTTGAGTTTGTTGCAATAAGGCTTGCATTTGATTGCGCGATTCAGCCGTTTGTACCGCAATACCAATAATCGGCATGGCTTGCATTAAAAATTCAAATTGCACCGCATCAATATCCGCAAACATCCCAATTTCTAACACGCCTTTTAATTGAGTTTCATAAGAAAAAGGCATGATTAATAAATTACTCGGTGGCGCAGAACCTAAACTAGATTGAATGCTAAGATAATCATCAGGAATTTCACTAACCAAAATGCTTTGATTTTCCAAAGCAGCTTGCCCTACCATACCATCGCCAATTTCAAATTCATTAGCCAAATGTTTGCGTTTTTGAAACGCATAAGCGGCATATAATTTTAAAAAAGGTTGGGCGTGTTGCGCATTAGGCGGTTGCAAAATATAAAAAGTACCCACTGGGGCTTTTAAATAAGTACAGAGAAAAGTAATAATATTGCGCGCTAATGCGGCTAAATCTTGCTCACCGCGAATAGTGTCATTTAATTGCGCTTGACCGCCTTTTAACCAGTCTTGCGTGCGCGTTTGCGAAATGGCTTGACGTAGGGTACTGGTCATGTCCAATAACGCCCGTCCTAGCTCATCTTCTTCAGAGCGCATCATCACGGCTTTATCATAATTTCCTGAAGCAATAGCACGAGTTTGTTCAATGGTTTCTCGCGTGTTGTCTTTAAGCTGACGCACCGATTGAATAATCTCAGCAATTTCGTCATTGGCTTTATAGACAATATCAGTTTTAGTAATTCTTCCTTGCGACAATAATTTTAAGTGTTCTCTAATCTGCAATAAAGGAGTGACTAAACGACGACTAAATCGGCTAATCATAAATAACACAATCAATGTAATAGCCAACGCAGTAAAACCCATTCCCCATTGCAAAACCCGAATAGGCGCGAAAGCTTCTTGCTTAGAAATTTCAGCAATTAACGCCCATTGATGTTGTCCCACTTTAATGGGCGTATAAGCTGACAAAACAGGTTCATTCACATAATTTTGTGTGGTTTGTTTGCCCATTTCTCCTGCTAATGCGGCTTTCACACTGCTGGTTTCTATACGCCGATTTAACGATTCATTAAGGGCATTTTTTAGAAAAAATTCTTTATGTTGGCGCAAACTGTCTGAACGTAATAAATAATCAGAACCGACTAAATAAGTTTCGCCTGTTTCTCCCATTCCTGTATTGTATGCCATGATTTGATTTAGGCGTTCATTAGACATTTGCAAGGCGACAATTAATTTAATTTCTCCCCCATGAATTAATGGCAATGCCATAAATGCGGCAGGAGAATTATCACTGGGTGGATATAAATCAAAATCACTAATACCTAATGCTCGCGTTTTTAATACTTCTCGCACCACTTGCCCTAAAGGAGAATTCGCATATTTGCCGCTAATAATATTAGTGTTATAATCAGATTCTCTCATTACAGAATAAAAAATTAAACCATCAGGATGAATTAAAAATAAATCCCGATAATTATATTGCTTCACATATCGAGTAAAGAAATCATCCCGTTCCCCTTGTTGCTTGGGACTCAACACTTCTTCTAATTTTACAGTGGTGACAATTAACCAATCTAAACCTGAAATATTAACAGGACTGATCGCCTCAGCACGTAAAAAATCAATATCGTGCGCTTTTAAATCAATAACGGGTTTATTATCACGCAATATGGCGCGTAAAAACTGCGTATCTCCCGTGAATTCCACACCAAATTGCAACGCACGATCTCCAGAATTAGCACGGCCTTGATTGCGATAACTAAAGCGATTATTACTGTGTCCAATTAAATAACTTTCTCCCGTATCTCCCATGCCCGCATATTGCTGCATAATGTCATTAATAGGATTTGTCGTTAAAGCCATAACCACCACGCCATTGACTTCTTTTAAACTGTTATAAGCAGGCATGGCTAAAAATAAAATATGTTTATTTTCAGCAGGTGCATGGGGGCTAATATCTTGAATAGAAAATTGAGTTCTTCCCCGCCGAAAAGCACGAGATAATCCCGTGGTTTGCAATGCGCCTTGCAGTAAATTTTGTCCTTGTTCCTCACCGCGAGTTGCACTGTACAATACTTGGCCTTGCAGGCTAATTAATAACACATCATGATAACCTTGTACCAAATAACGACGGAATTCATTATCAAATTGTTCAGCAATTTTCTTTGGCCAATCCAATGTTGATGCAGATTCTCCTTGCGTAAATAAGGCTTCTTCATATTGTTGCAATGAAGCAATAACTGATGAGCTTTCTGCCAATACAGCAATATCATTGGCACGTTCACGGAAATAGCTCTGTAATTGGTTAATTTTATTTTCTTGAATGCTTTCAAATTTAAGGAACGCATTCTGTTGAAACGTACTAACCACATTCAACAATACTTGCATGTCTTGTTGTCGTGTATAAAATAAAGATTCAACTTGTCCTTTTTTAAGCTCTAAAATACTTTCTAATTGACCAAATGCTTGTCGTGATAATGCGTCTTGACTTTCTACCAAAGCAAAATAACCAATAACCACCACAGGTAAAAAACCAATGGCTAAAGAAGTGGCTAATATTTTGGTACGGATTTTCATTTGTCTAAACAGGTTCATAAATTTTATACTCATTGAATGTTGCAACTCTATTTTTTATCTCTAATAAAAATAATGACTAACAAAACGATTATTCTAAGCAAATTGCCATTAAATTGTCATCTGTTTTTAATCGCCTTGTCACTCCTTACGAATAGTATTGGTTGTGGGTTTTGTTAAAAAATCCAAAGTCCGTAAAGTGTACGATAAATTTATTTTGAATTAAAGCAAAACAAAATGCAATCACGAAAATTTACCCGCCATCCTGTTGAAATTCCTTTGACTATCAAGCCATTAGTGAGTGATGTGCTTGTGCCACTGGAGGAGGTGTATTCAAAAAATGTCAGTTCGGGGGGGCTGGCGTTTAAATCGACTCAGGTGTGGGAAATAGGCACGATTGTGAGCATTGTGGTGATGTTGACTCCACCTTTTGAATTTTTAGGGCGCGTCGCATGGTGCGAGCCAATGGAGGATGAACCGTCAAACTTTGAAGTGGGGATAGAATTTATGGCAAAAAAAGCCAATGTTTTGGAATCTGCTTTGCAAATTCAATCTTATCAAACGATGGTGCAAACTCATGAAAAGCTAAAAAAATAAATCACTTATCTGTCAATATTTTCCTCTCTCTATTTCCATTTTCTTCAAAGCCCACCCTTTCACAAACCATTTTTTAATTGCTATACTTTGGCCTGTTAGAATAACAAAATACTAAGGTTATCTGATTCAAGCTCATTGAATTTGGCATTAAAAAAATGGATTTCTTTCATCATCAAGATCAGGCTAGAAAACAAACACGCTTATTGTTATTTTACTTTATATTAGCAATAGTGGCGATTGTTGTTATTTTAAATTTTTCTTTCTTTTTATTGCTGTCTCAATTTATTTTTATTGAGAGTTTTCAAGTCTGGTTATATCATCCTATTATTATATGGCTTAATATTGCTTTAATTGGCATTATGTTAGGTGCAACGGGATGGCGCATGTACCAATTGGCACAAGATGTTGATGCACTGGCTTATTTATTAGGCGCAATTGAAATTCCTCCCGATGCTTTACGTCCTGAAGAGCGTCGTTTATTAAATGTAGTAGAAGAAATTTCAATTGCTTCTGGCATTCCTGTCCCTAGCGTTTATTTATTAGACCATGAATATGGTATTAATGCGTTTGTATCGGGCTATCGGGCGACGGAAACAATTTTAGTGGTGACTCGTGGTTTATTAGAAAAATTAAATCGAGAAGAATTGCAAGGCGTTATTGGGCATGAATTTAGTCATATTTTAAATGGAGATACTCGTTTAAATTTGCATTTGGTGGGACTATTATCGGGTATTTTAGTGATTGGACAATTGGGTTTTTTTCTCTTCACCAATGGCACTTATCAACATCGGCGAGAGCATTTTCAACAATTAACTGGCGGAGAATATTTAAAAAATTTACAAGTTTCTCCTTTAATGTTACCGCCTGCATTGATTTTAATTACTATGGGTTATTTAGGGTTATTTATTGGGCGCATTATTAAAGCAGCGATTAGTCAACAACGAGAGTTTTTAGCGGATGCTTCTGCGGTGCAATTTATTAGAAATCGTCAAGGATTAATTAATGCCTTACTTAAAATTAAAAATGATAAGATAGGGGCAAAACTTTTTAATTTTCATACCGAAGCGATTAGTCACATGTGTTTTGCGCAAAGTTTAGTCACGCATTTTTCTAAAATTACCGCAACACATCCCCCGTTAGAAGCACGAGTGATTCGTTTAGATTTAACTTATAAATACCGTTTTAAATGGCAAAAACAAAAAGAAAAACAACAAGCAATTATTGACCCGCGCACTGTGCCACCTTTTCCCGAAGCGGCTTATTTACAAAACAATCAATTTAATGCCCAAGCCGCTCGCCATTTAACTGCACAAATCGGCAAACCAACCCCAGAACATTTACACTATGCGGCGGAATTATATCAACGTTTACCTGACGAATTATTAGCGCAAGCACGACACAAAGAAACCGCACAGCAATTAATTTATGCTTTATTGTGTCAAGGTAAAATCAGTGACCGAAAGAAAAAGCAACAAGTTTTGCAAGATAAAACAAATGCAAATACATTAGAAGCGGTTATTAAGTTAATGCCATTAATTCAATCTTTTGGTATAGAAGGACGCTTGCCATTAATTGACTTGGCTATTCCTGCATTAAAACGTTTATCTTATCCTGAAAGAAAATATTTTTTAGAAATTATTGATGCTGTGATTAAAGCTGATGGGCGTTTTAGTTTATTTGAATTTGTATTGGCAACCATTATTCATCAGCATCTTCCTGTGTTATCTGCGCCACGAATAAAGCCTTTATCAACTTTAGAACCTGTGTTGACAGAAGCCATTATATTTTTGGCTTTATTAGCGCATGTTGGAGGGGGAGAAACGGCGTATCAAGCTGGTTTATCTATTTTGACTTCGCAAACGATTTCACCACCTCATTTAGCCCACTATTCTGCACGTCAATTACAGACAGCTTTGCGGCGTTTGCAAGCCTTAAATCCCTTGTTAAAAAAGCAAGTGGTGACCGCTTACGCCACTTGTGTCTTGAGTGATGGGCAAGTGCGTCCGCGAGAAATGGAGGTGTTGCGGGCGATCACCGAGGCATTAGATTGTCCGATGCCTCCTTTGTTACTTTAAAGAATAAATTAACATCATGATTTTTAATGAAAAAATAATTTACAAAAAAAAAATGGTTTATTTTTTGCACTTTATAAATTGAAGCGGGTTTGTGGAAACTGTTTTTTAGTATAAAAAATTTAATTTGGATTTTTATCTTAGTAAAAACGATGGGTAATTCTTAATATGACATTAAAAACAAAATTAACTTTTATGTTAATACCACTCATTATTTTACCCATGTTATTATTAGGTAAAATTGCTTATGATGCTTTAGTGACAGCGTCCAAACAAACTGTATTGGCAGAGATGAATAAAGCCTTGAGTCAAGCCACTCAAGAAAGTCGTTTGCATTTGAAAACTGCACGTGCTAATACTGAATTATTATCCCATTCCGAAACCTTAGAAAACTATTTAAAAACCACCTCTGATCAGCGCACTCAAAATCAAGCAGAAGCGGTAAAGCGTTTATTTAATTCTTATTTAGATACTTATGAGCATTATTTAGCCATTCATTTACTAAAAGTCGATGGTCATGAAATGCAATGGTTTTCAGTCGAAAAAATACCTTCTTTTTACAATGAAGCAGATATTGCGCAATTATTTCATCGCACCCAAAATAGTTCAGAAGTGATGGTATTGTTTAATGCCACAGAAACAGCGCATCAATTACGTTTAATTTTAGTACAGCCTTTATTGTATCGTTTATCTCCTCATTCCGAAGCGCGTTTGTATGGTTATTTATTTTTATCTTTGCATCCTGAATTTTTAAATAGTCAGGTTAATAGTATTTTAATTGATCGTTCGGGTTATCTTTTTGTTATGAATCGACAAGGGCAGGTTTTATATCAACCCCGTAGCCGTTTGGTGGATATTAAATTGTCGAAACAATTACCACGTGAAGAATTAGATTTATTTGTGGATAATTTAAATAAATTTGAACCTGTTTTAGGAATGATTCAAAACCAATCTGCTTATTTACAAGGCGCAATGTTATTTGATGATCTCTATATTTATGCCATTTTGCCTGAATCTAATGTATTGGCTGCTGGGAGATTATTACGAGATTATTTATTTTTTATTGTTAGTTTAAGCAGTTTAGTGGCGTTTTTGCTTTTATTTATGGTATTAAATCGCCTTATTATTCAACCTGTGCAACATTTAGCTGAAGCCAGTGAAAAAGTGGGACGTGGTGATTTAGAAACGCAAATAGAAACAACACAAAAAGATGAAATTGGTGCATTAGCCAATGCTTTTAATAAAATGGTGATTGAATTGCGTAAAGCCTATCAACAAATAGCTTCCGCTAAAGATGAATTAGAGGAGAAAGTTTATCAACGTACTTTGCACTTACAACGTTTAAATGCAGAATTAGTGATTGAGCGAGAAAAAGCCGAAGCTGCCAGCCGTGCTAAAAGTGAATTTATGGCTAATATTAGCCATGAATTGCGCACGCCCATGAATGGCATTATTGGCATGACTGATTTTTTATTGTACATTATTGAAGACCCTAAACAACGAGAATATTTAGAAGTGTTGCAATCTTCTAGCGATAATTTAATGAACATTATTAACGAAATTTTAGATATTGCTCATTTAGAAGCGGGTAAAATGTCTTTATATATCAATACGTTTAGTTTGCGTGATTTGATCAATCGTCAAATTGAACGTTTTTATCCTAAAATTGAACAGAAAAATTTAACTTTTAAAGCTGAAGGCTTAAATGATTTACCGCAATATGTTCAAGGAGATAATGAACGAATTTCTCAGATTATTGAGAATTTGATTGAAAATGCTATTAAATTTACTGAATCAGGCCACATTATTGTGCGGGCACAAATTTTAGAACAAACGGAGCAAGCGGTAGATATTCAATTTGAAGTGATTGATACAGGAATTGGCATTCCAGAATCACATTGTTTGCATATTTTTGATAAATTCACTCAAGTCGATGGTTCTAGCACTCGTCGGCATGGAGGAACGGGATTGGGATTGGCTATTAACCATCAATTGGTTTGTTTAATGGGAGGGACAATGGGAGTGGAAAGTCAGTTGGGATGTGGTTCGCGTTTTTGGTTTCATCTTAAACTGGATAAAGTGGCTAATAAAATAGCAGAATCGGCCGAATCTTCAATCACAGAAGTAAGTAATTAACTGATAATGAATGTCAATTCAGACCATCAAATTAGCATGACTGACCCCGAAGGCATTATTTTAGTCATTTCGGTGGCTTTGTTGTTTTTAATGGTTCGTTTATTACCCCGTTTTATTGCAGGATGGCGGGCAACGATTAATCCACTGTCATTAAAAGAATGGTTAGAAAAAACAAATAAAAAAACTATTTTATTAGATGTTCGTTTAGCTGATGAATTTCACAGCACAATGGGACATATTGAAGGTTCTATTAACATTCCTTTACCTGAGTTATTAGCCCATATTCAAAATAATCCCCAATTCCAAACTTTAAAATCAGAACGCATTGTGTTAATTTGCCAAACTGGCGGGCGATCCGCGATTGCCGTGCGTTTATTGAGACAACAGGGCTATCGCTTTGCTTTGTTATTAGAGGGCGGAATGCACGCATGGATAGCCGAAGAATTGCCTGTGGTTTGCGTGCAAGATAAAGAAAAAATCTGATGATATGACTTAATCTGATAATAATGGCTCTAATACCTGCCATATATTATTTAACATAATTGGTTGAGCTGCGGCATTAGGATGAATATCATCACTTTGCATTAACTCAGGGTTATCAGCAACACCCGCCAGAAAAAAAGCCTCAAATGGCAGTTTATATTGTTCTGCTAATTCAAGAAAAATAGCTTCAAATCTTTCAGTATAAGCAGCACCATAATTAGGGGGAATTTTTATTCCTAATAAAAGCAGTTTTGCGCCTTGATTCTGAATTTTTTCAATCATCTGAATAAAATTGTCACGCATCTGTTTTAAACTTAATCCGCGCAATCCATCATTTCCTCCCAATTGCAAAATAACAATATCAGGTTGATATTGTTTTAATGAATCAGGCAAACGAGATAAACCATTATGCGTAGTATTTCCGCTAATGCTGTCGTTAATAACACGGTAAGAACTTTTTTGTTCTTGCAATTTTTTTTGCAGTAAATGCGGCCAACTTTCCTCCGCTTTCATGCCGTAACCTGCACTTAAACTGTCGCCTATAATTAAAATCGTTGGTGCGGTTTGATTTTCCGCTCCTACGGGGATAAAATAAACCATAAAAATAAATGCGATAATTTTATTCAACATAAAATATTTCCTTGTTAATCAACGTTCTTGTAACGCATTATGCCATGCACGATGAATGGGTTTTAGTAAATAAGACCACACCGTTTTTTTACCCGTTAAAATGTCAACTTGTGCTGTCATTCCGGGCATAATCGGTAATGATTGCTGTAAATGATTAAGATAATTTTTTTCAGTACGCACCCGAATTAAAAAATAAGAATCTCCCCGTTCATCTAATAAACTGTCTGCACTAATATGTTCTAAATGTGCCGTTAATCCGCCGTAAATAGAGAAATCATAAGCGGTTAATTTCACCATCGCCGCCAAACCCGGCCGCAAAAAAGCAATGTCGGCTGGACGTACCCGCGCTTCTACCAGCAAAGAGTCCTCTAACGGCACGATTTCGACCAAATCCATACCGGGCTGTACCACCCCACCAATGGTGGTCATTTTCACTTGCTTGACCGTTCCACGCACGGGAGAACGCACCGCCGTGCGCACCACGCGATCTTTCAGGGTCTCGCTGGATTCACTGAGTTGTGAAGCCTCTAATTGTAATTCATTTAGTTCGCGCACAGCTTGATTGCGAAAATTTGAGCGGGCTTCTACAATCTTTTGCACCACTTCGCGCACACCCGCTTCAACTCGCGGAATGCTGGCATTAATGGTTTCCAAATCGCCTCGTAATGTGGTGTTTTCTCTCTGTAAACGCAAGAGATCAATTTCTGACATCACGCCTTTTTTCACTAAAGGTTCGGTGATGTTAAGTTCTTTCTGGATTAATTTTTGGTTATTTTGTATTTGAGTGCGGCGGGTTTTTAATTCTTTAACTTCTAATTCCCGCTGTTGTTTTTGTTGATTTAAAACATCTAAATTGGCTTGTAAAGTTTGTTGTCGAGATTGATAGAGTTGATATTCGCGTTCAAAAGCAATTTTTTGTTCTGCATTAAGTGATTTGGGAATAGTAAATTTTTTTTCTTGTGATTCTGCTTGCAAACGGGCTAAACGGGCTTCTAAATCGACTGCTTTTAATTGACTTTCTCGATAAGAAGAAGCAAAACGAGTATCGTCAATACGTAATAAAACTTGATCTTTTTCCACAATATCGCCCGCTTTAACATTTAATTCAGCAATAATGCCACCTTCTAAATTTTGCACCACTTGCAAATGACTTGAAGGAATCACGCGCCCATAACCTCGTGTGACTTCATCTAATTCGGCATGATAAGCCCAGACACTGATGAGCGTCATCAATAATAAACTCATCCATAAAATCAAATGGCTATAATAAGATGGGCGAGTGTGTTGAATCACACGTTTTTGGTACATAAAATTGTCCTTTTGCTCAATGATGCTTGTAAAAAATTAAGACAAACCAATATTGTTTAACAGTATGTCGTAAAATATAGATTTTGTCATCATCAAGAGTGATATTCTGAGCGATGAACGAATTAAATTTATTCCATTTTATTTACTGTAAAAGGAAACAAAACGAGCAATGGATATTTTAACGGGATCGGCTACTGCATTAGTCATGATGCCTTTATTGGCGGCGGTGCTTATTTTTTTATTGGGTTCTCGTTTTTTAAAGGGCTTATTTTTTTTAACATTGCTTATTTTATGGAGCAGTTTATATCCATTAACGCAAGCGGTTTGGCAACAATCTATTCTGATTTTTAAATTAGGTAATTGGGGGATGCCATTAGGGATTGAATGGCGTATTGATGGGTTAAGTTTATTTATGCTGTGGCTTAGTGTTGTGGTCGGCAGTGCTATTAGTGGGTATGCTTTATCCTATTTCAGCCAATATAAAGATAAGTATAAAGCAGAATTATTTTGGCCATTGTGGTTATTATTATGGAGTGGTTTGAATGGTTTATTTTTGTCCGCAGATATTTTTAATTTATATGTCACGTTAGAAATTTTAACGCTGGCGGCCGTGCCATTAATTGTGTTAAGTGGTGGCTTGACGGCTATGCAGGCGGGAATGCGTTATTTAATGATAGCATTATTGGCTTCTGCATTGTATTTATTGGGTGTGGCATTATTATATGCTTCTTATGGAACATTAGATTTATATTTGCTGAGTGAACGAATAGAATTAACACCATTGACCATGACAGCTATTATGCTGTTGGTATTAGGATTATTAACGAAATCAGCACTTTTTCCTTTACATTTTTGGTTGCCACCAGCTCATGCGGGCGCGCCTGCACCGGTGAGTGCATTATTGTCTGCATTAGTGGTGAAGGCCACTCTTTATTTACTTATTCGTTTATGGCTATATTTAATTCCAAATACGGTTTTACCGTCTATGGGTTTCTTACTGGGTTTATTAGGTGCAATGGCAATTATTTGGGGGTCATTACAGGCATTGCGTCAAACTCGTTTAAAATTAATTATTGCTTATTCTACAGTGGCACAATTGGGTTATATGTTTTTGTTATTTCCTTTGGTATTAGAAATGGACAGCCCTATCAGTTTAATGGCATGGCAAGGGGGCTTATATCAGATGTTGACGCATGGTTTTGCTAAAGCGGCATTATTTATGGCTGCGGGTAATTTATTATATGCCTTAAAAACAGATGAATTAAGCGAATTAAAAGGCAGAATGCAAGCCTATCCTTTAACTTTATTTGCTTTAGCATTAGCAGGGGTGAGTATTATGGGAATGCCGCCCAGTGGTGGATTTGTGGCTAAATGGTTATTATTAAATGCAGCATTTTCTAGTGCGCAATGGTGGTTAGTGACAGTGATATTAATAGGTGGCTTATTATCGGCCAGTTATATGTTTAGAGTATTGCGTTATGCGTTTATTAATCCCAATCTTAATTCACCTAAATTAGACGCTTTAACTCCATTACCGAGAACGATGGAATTATTACCCCTGATTTTAGCGGCTATATCGATTATATTGGGATTTATTAGTTATCAACCTTTAGCGGTGCTAGAAATGGGTAGCCCATTTGTAACAGGGAGTATAAAACAGTGAATTTTGATAATTGGTTACCTATTATAGTTTTGGCAACTTCTTTAGTGCCTGCTATTTTAATTTTTATGTTGGCTGAAACGCGGCATTTTGCCAGAACTATTCTTAATTTATTGGCTGCTTTATTAAAAATAATTTTTGTGGGTATGATGCTGAATGGTGTGTTTAATGAAAAAGAAGAATATTATAGTAGTTTTAATTTAGTACCGGGCATCACATTTGCTTTTCAGGCTGATGCTTTGGCAATGTTATTTATTACTTTGTCTTCAATTCTTTGGTTAATTACTACGGTTTATGCGATTGGTTATTTAGAAAATGCGCCGCATCGAAGTCGTTTTTTTGGTTTCTTTAGTTTATGTGTGGCTTCGACAATGGGCATTTCAATGGCAGATAATTTATTTACTTTCTTTATTTTCTACGAATTGTTAACGCTTTCAACTTATCCATTGGTGGTGCATCGCGGTACAGAAAAAGCTATTAATGCAGGCGGATTATATTTGCGCTATACCATTACCAGCGGTGCAGTTTTATTAATTGCAATTATTTGGTTATATAGCATTACAGGAACTCAAGATTTTGCTGAACAAGGCATTATGAAAAATGTGGGAGAAGATCATTATTTTGCTTTAACCATTATTTTTATTTTATTTCTACTTGCTTTTGGCGTAAAAGCGGCGTTAGTGCCTTTGCACGGTTGGTTGCCGCAGGCAATGGTTGCGCCTGCGCCTGTGAGTGCCTTATTGCATGCGGTGGCGGTGGTAAAAGCGGGGGCATTTGGCATTGTGCGGGTAGTTTATGATATTTATGGGGTTCATTTTGCCCATGATTTGGGTGTTTTGGTGTTATTAACGGTATTGGCTTCTATCACGATTATTTACGGTTCAATACGGGCTTTATTTCAAGATGATTTAAAGAAACGTTTGGCGTTTTCTACGGTTAGTCAAGTGTCTTATATTGCGTTAGGTGTTTCTCTGTTTGGCCCTTTGGGAATTATCGGTGGCGTGGTGCATTTGGTGCATCAGGGCATTATGAAAATTACTTTGTTTTTTTGCGCGGGTAATTTTGCCGAAACATTAGGCATTCATAAAGTCAGTGAAATGCAAGGCATAGGGAAAAAAATGCCTTTAACAATGGGTGCATTTACCATAGGCGCAATGGGAATGATTGGCGTGCCGCCTGTGGCTGGATTTGTCAGTAAATGGTATTTGGGAATGGGCGCATTAGAAGCCAATATGGATTGGGTCATTGGGGTTTTAATTATAAGCAGTTTATTAAATGCGGCTTATTTTTTACCTATTTTATATACGGCTTGGTTTAAGCCAATGCGTCAAGAATGGCCTCACGAAGTTAAATTCGGCCGTCATGAAACGGCATTAATGTTATTATTCCCGCCGTTAATAACTGCGGCGTTGTCTTTATTAGCGGGTTTATTAGCCTTTGCTCCTTTCAGTCCTTTGACTTGGGCAAGTTTAATTTCTAACCGTGAATTTTATTAAAAATAAAGGATATGGTTGTAATGACTGATTTAATTGAACTGATTAATGTAGCTACTGCTTTTTCCTTTGTTTTTTTATGTTTAACTCCCTTATTATTGGCTTTAGCTATGGTGATTCGAGAATGGCGGGATGTGCTAATTCAATGGGCACCATGGGCGGCTTTGCCTGCATTATTGGTGGCGATAATTTGGATGGAAAATAGCGGCCAAAGTTTTTATTTCACATGGGGATTATTGGGAGCGGAATTTGGTTTAGATGGATCACGGCGCGTTTTTTTAGGTGTTACTGCGTTATTGTGGTTAATAACGGGTTTATTTGCCCGCATTTTTATGGCACAAGATAAGCGGTTACATCAGTTTTTTATTTTTTTCTTACTGAGTATGGCGGGTAATTTAGGCGTTATTATTGCTCAAGATATTATTAGTTTTTACACTTTCTTTGCTTTAATGAGTTTTTCTGCTTATGGTTTGGTCATTTATCGCCGTTATGAAGATGAAACGGTATTGCAAGCGGGACGGATTTATTTAAGTTTTGTGATTGCTGGAGAAATGTTATTATTTGCGGCATTATTATTAATGGCTCATGTGGCAATGGTTGAGGGTGAACCAGTATTTAATTTGAGAAAAATAGCCGAAGCAATGGTGAAATCAGCAGAATATCAAGATATTATTATTGCTTTTGTGTTGGTGGGATTTGGAATTAAAGCGGGTTTATTTTTATTTCATGTCAGTTTGCCGATCACCTATCAGGGATTGCCCGTTGCGGCGGCGATGGTGATGGGAGGAGCAATGTTACATACGGGGGTATTGGGTTGGGTGCAATTCTTGCCTCTGGGTCAGTTTGACGCGCCTATGTGGGGATCATTGTTGTTGCTACTGGGTATCGTCGCTGTGTTTTATGGCGTGCTGGTCGGTTTAATGCAGACACAGGCACAAGCAGTTTTGGCTTATTCTAGTATTAGTCAGATCGGTTTAGTGGTTATTATGCTGGGTTTAGGCTGGCATTCGGCAGGAAATTGGGGAATATTGCAGGCATTATTATTCACTTTTCTTTTGCATCATACTTTAACTAAAGGCGCGTTATTTTTTGGTTATGGTTTGTTGCAGATAGAAATGACGAAAAAGCAACGCTTAATTCTATTATTTTCTCTGGCAATTCCTGCGTTAATGATTGTCGGCGCACCATTGACTACTGGAATTTTTATCAAAACAGAATTAAAACAAATAATTGCTCATCATTCAGTGATTGGATTTGATTTTTTACCCTTAGCATTAAGCCTTTCTACCATAACCAGTAGTTTGTTATTACTGCACTTTTTACGTTTGGCAAGTCGCCTTGAAATGAAAACAACCATTGATTTTTCTTTAAAAAGTGTGTTGTGGATAATTTGGGGAATTTGGTTATTGGGATTATTATTGGCTGCCATCTGGTTACAATCTCGTTCTATTTCGCTATTATCTGATACAGTGTTAATGGAAAGTGCAGTGATGTTGATGATTGCACTCCTTGTTTTTGTTTTATTCTTATTTTTACAAAAAAAATATTTTATTTCTTTGCGCCTTGAGATACCTGCGGGGGATATATTTTGGTTTATTCGTTATCTCAGTATTAAATTGGGTTTAAATTTATTTGCAATAGGGCAGGTTTTTTATGCAAAATGGCAAGTGTTATGGCAAAATGTTTTATTATCATTGCAAAAGGTCTCGATTTTGCCTACGATTTGCTTAACTTATGTGGAACAACGTTTGTTGGCTTGGCCAGTCGCGGGATTTTTATTATTGTTTTTGGGATTGGCACTTTGGATGGCACAGTTTTTATCTTATCAATAGGTGGTTTTATTGATGTCTGCTTCTCTTAGTATTGAACGTTTAATGACAGCGTTATTTTTATCATTAGTGTTGCATGTTTTTATTATTAATGCAGTGGGTTTTAATTTTGTTTTGCCGAATCAAACGCAACAACATTCAATGCAGGTAATTTTGGTGCAGAAAAGTACGCCTTCTGAGCCGAATAAAGCCGATTTTTTGGCGCAATCTAACAGCGAAGGCAGCGGCAGCAATGATACCCCTGAACGTCCCTCTACGCCGTTGGTTGCGCCGTTTCCTGACCCTCATGCCCGCGAAATCGCCACGCCTCCGCCCCCTGAATTGGCACGGGCTGAGGAAATGCCTGAAACACAGGTGTTGACTCAACGCGAATCTGCGCCCGAATTTGTGGTAGAACAACACGAGTCTATTACGGAAATCGAAGATGCACAATATGCGGATGGTGACGCAGAACGCAGCACTTTATTAACCGAAAAATTACCCACGACATTAATACAACAATCTTTGGCTAATTACGCCAGTATGCAAGCAGAATTAGATGAAAAATTTAATGATTATTCTAAACGCACCAGAGAAAAACGCATTTCTCCCAGCACTAAAGAATATAAATATGCCGCTTATATGGATGAATGGCGCAGAAAAGTCGAACAAATTGGTAACTCTAATTATCCTGAAGAAGCCCGCAAGCAAAATTTGACCGGGCGATTGGTATTAGAAGTGGGATTGAACGTGCGTGGAGGTGTAGAAAGCGTGGCTGTTAAGAAATCATCAGGGCATCCTTTGTTAGATCAAGCCGCAAAAAGAATTGTTTATTTAGCCAGTCCTTATGCCCCTTTTCCTGCGTCTATTAAACAGGATATTGATACACTTTACATTACGGGAACATGGCGATTTATTCAAGATGGTTTAAGTGCTTTGGTGGAGTCAAATTAGCTTAGATTTTATTAGCAATATTTGCTATTGAATAGGGGATTTGATATGTTGATTCGTTTTACTGTAGAAAATTTTTTATCTTTTAACCAAAGAGTTGATTTCAACTTACTCGCCAGTGAAGAAGAAAATCATCCGCATCACGTGGTGAATTTTTCTCAAGCACAATCGCGTAAAATTTTGCGAACTTCTATTATTTATGGAGCTAATGCGTCGGGTAAATCTAATTTAATTAAAGCCATGTCTTTTGCGCAAAAAATGATTGTTGAAGGCATAGAAAAATCACAAAATATTCCATTAATTCCTTTTCGCCTCAATGAAAGTAATTACAATAAACCCAGTCGGTTTGAATTTGAATTTTATGTGGCAAATAAGGCTTATGCTTATGGTTTTATTCTAAATAAGCAGCGAGTCGTGGAAGAGTGGTTATTTGATATTAATCAAACAGAGGAAGTTTCTATTTTTGAACGCAGAGAACAATTGATTGGTTTTGATTATAAACACCCTTTATTTGAAAATATTTCTGAGGAAGATAAACAACGCTTAGAATTTGAAGCCAAAGGCACGCGAGCTAATTTATTATTTTTAACCAATTGTGCTGAGAGAAATATTAAACGCTTTCATTTATTTTATCATTGGTTTCAAGAAAAATTATCCATTATTTTTCCTCACTCAGAAAATTTATTATTACATTTATTGTCTAGTATGGATAATGATTTTTTCAATCAGACTTTACGCTTTTTTGATTTTGGTATTAGTGAGCTTCATTTTGAGCCATTGGCTTTAGAAAAAGACCGAGAAATGCCTTATCAAATAAAAGAAAAAATTAAATCCAGTTTTCCTTATGGTAGCGGCCAAGTGCAGTTTATATCTTATTCGGATTGCAATTATTTAATCAAAGAAAGTAGCGAATATATTTTAGACGCATTTAAAATTTTTACAGTAAGAACTAATGCGGAAAATAAAAAAATTCTTTTTGAATTGTTTGAAGAATCTGACGGCACACGGCGAATTATTAATTTAATGCCTATTCTTATGCGTCTGCGAGAAAATGACACTACAATTATTATTGATGAATTAGAAAGAAGTTTACATGCTTTATTGAGTTATAAACTATTTGAACTGGTGTTAAATCATGGTGCGTTTAATTCCCATCACAGCCAATTAATTGCCACCACACATGAAGTTAATTTGCTGGACATTAAGCAGTTATTTAGAAAAGATGAGATTTGGTTTGTAGAAAAAGATAATCTACAACAATCTATGCTTTATTCAATGACAGATGCCGCAGTGGAAGAATTGAATGTGGTCAATGGTTATTTAAAAGGTCGTTTTGGTGGTATCCCTTTTATTGCGGACATTGAAACTTTGGGGTGGAAAGTATAATGCCCAGAGAAAAAACACCAACCACGCGCCAGCAAGAACCTATAGATCGTTTTAGATATATCATTATTATTGCTGAGGGTGAAAAAAAAGAGCCAGATTATTTTAATGAGCTAAAAAGATTTGTTAAGAAACAATTGACGGATAGCAGAATTTAAATTAGATTGCATAAAAAACCAGAAGCACAACAATATCATTCTGCACCTAAGCATTTAATTGAATTTTCCCGTCAATGCACACAGGAAATGCAATTACAAAATTATGATGAAATTTGGATTGTATTTGATACCGATACTTGGCCTAAAGAATCATTAAATAATTTACAACAATGGCAACAAGAAAGTGCTAATCACTATTTAGCTTATAGCAATCCTTGTTTTGAATTATGGTTGTTGTTACATTTTGAAGATTATCAGGCAATTAAATCGCAAATTGAATCAGTAGGAAATGACAGAAAAAGAAGTAAAAAATGTAAATCCCTATTGGATGAGTTAAGCAAAAAAAATCAATTATCTGGTAATTATGTTGAATATTTATATTACACAGAGGAGGCCATTGCACGTGCCAGAGAATTAGATAGCTTTTGTGCTAATGGAATTGTTGGTTTTTCGGAAAATATCACTACAACGCTTTATCGCTTGGTCGAAAAGTTTTTTACTTTACCGCAAAAAAATGCGATATTTGATCCTGAAATTTGTCGTAATGAAAAAGAAGTTGAAACTAAATTTATTGCCAGTTATTTATTGCCGCGTTTAGATTATCAAGCCAGTGATTGGGTGCAGCAACCTGCATTTAATCGCCTCAGATTGGATTTTTTAGCGCATCAATTGGTGATAGAAGCAAAAAAACCCAGTCAACATTTAGACAATGATCACGTTAAACAATTAACCCGCTATTTACAAGAAACTAAAGCCCGTTATGGTCTGTTGACAAATGCTAAAGAATTGCGTATTTATGAGCAGATTAATGCAGATATTCGGCTTGTTTTTCGTTGTTTTGTTAAAGGAATTGAGAACAATATGTTTGATTTAAAAAAACTCATTGGAAAACGAGTTCTCAGCCAAAATAAAGCGCAAGATAAAACTCAAGATAACGTTCAGCATAATCCCGTTGAAATTATTCAACAAGTTGAACCAGAAATAATAAATTATTCTTCTCAGGAATCCAGCAATATGAAAATTATTGGTGTTTATCACAATAAAGGCGGCGTGGGTAAAACCACCGTTTCCGTGAATTTAGCGGCCGCATTGAGAAATATGGGCAAACGGGTATTATTAATCGATATTGACGCACAAGCTAATGCTACTTTTGCAACGGGATTAATTAAATTTTTATTCGATGAAGATGATGATTTAGTAGATCGCAATGTGTTTAATTTACTCGAAGAAGCGGAAAATGGTTTTATACCTGATATTCGTCATTCTTCAGTTAATTTTAATGCACCAGAAATTGATGTTATTGCTTCTCACATTACTTTGATTGATAAACAAAGTCGAATCACTGCTTTTTTACACACTCGTTTTCGTTTGCATAAGAAATTGCAATTGGTCAAAGATCAATATGACATTGTGATTATTGATGCGCCGCCTTCGCGGGATATTTATGCCGAAATTACTTTGATTACTGCCGATTATTTAATTATTCCTTCTGATTTAAAACCTTTTGCTAATCAAGGATTGCCGAATGTGCGCCATTTTATTCGTCAAATTGATGAAACCCGAATGAGCATTGGTAAAGGCGCGTTGCAAATTATTGGCGTGTTGCCCTCTAAAATTTCTTCTAATGCCCAATATTTACGCCACACTTTCCAAAAACAAAGACAGCATATTGTGGATAAATACCATTTTCCTGTTATGGAAAGCCGAATTATTGATAGAAAGTCTTTATCCGATTGCTTTAATCAAGACATTGAAAATGGAGAATTACGAATTCCCGATCCGAAATCTATTTTTATGTTTGGTGGCAGTATAGAATCTTGTGAAGAATTTAATATGCTGGCTAAAGAAGTTTTATTGAAAATAGGAGTGTAATGTTATGTATAAATATGGAGATTTTATCCATTTTCATTTGGTAGATGTGCCTGATATTGAGTCTGATATTCCAATCACTGATTTTGATCGGCAGGCTTTAGAAGTGTTGGCGGATAAAATTGTTGAAACGGGTTGTTTATTAAAACCGCTTATTCTAAAACAAATTTCGCCCATGCAATTAAAAGTTCTTGTGGGACATTTTGAATATCATGCGGCTGTTTTAGCTAAACAAAGGGATAAAAAGCGCATTTTAAGTGGAATGGTTAGTGCTTTTGTAGTAAAAAAAGAATTGGAAATGCAAGCGATTGAACAAGCTACATTGTTTCAATCTACAGTTACATTACAACCTGCATTAGAAACGCCGCCGATTTCTCCGAATTTGCCAGATCATTCAAGCGTGAATTCGGTAGATTTAAATCAGCAAATAGAACAACTCACGCGCACCATGCACATCATGCAAGAGACTTTCTCACGAGAAATGCAAGCCATGCAGCAAGAAATGCGAGAAAATGCCAGAGAAAATGCGCATTATCAACAGCAATTGTTGCAAGCTATTGCTGCCTTATCTGTGCCTATTTCTCACTCAGTGGCTACGCCCGTGTCGCCCTCTTCCATTTCTACTCCCACTGGTGTAAATGCGCCAATGCCTGCCGCCTCTTATCCGAGTCCAGATCGGTTACAAAAAATATTGGATTCGCTGAATAACGATGCTAAATCAGAATTAATACAGAAGTTAAAGCGAGTTGATTGGTTTAAAGGTAAAAGGGCTGAGAGTTTTTCTGAAAAATTCATCGAATTACGTCAGCAATTGCCATTTTCTAGCCTTAGTGATGTAGAGAAACGTGTGAAAGGATTAGGAAGAGAAACAATAAATAAAATTCTCCAACAATTCCCCCTTTAAAAAAAACAACGGGAGCGCATTAATAAAAAACACGCTCCCGCAAAAAGATTTTTTCTAAGATTCCGACGGATCGTCGATTTTTTCTTGTTGAATTCGTTGATAAATTTCTTCTCGATGTACTGCCACTTCTTTGGGCGCATTAACACCGATCCGAACTTGATTCCCTTTGACACCTAACACCGTCACTGTGACCTCATCGCCAATCATCAGTGATTCGCCAACACGCCTTGTCAAAATTAACATAGTCTCTCCTCCTTTTTGATGCACACTGCGGTGTCAGGTACCAAAGCACCTGAAAAAACGTTAGGCGGCCTCCTCCAAACGGAACGCATCGTGCAACACGCGCACGCCTAATTCCAAATACTTCTCATCCACCACCACCGAAATTTTAATTTCAGAAGTCGAAATCATCTGAATATTAATCCCTTCACTGGCAAGGGCTTGGAACATTTGCGTGGCAATACCCGCGTGAGAGCGCATCCCTACGCCCACCAATGAAATTTTAACAATTCGATCATCGCCAACCACTTGACGCGCTTCTAATTCTTGGGCTTTTTCCTGTACTAAAGCCATTGCCCGCTTAAAATCGTTGCGATGCACAGTAAACGTAAAATCAGTCGAAGAGCCATCATGGGCGATATTTTGAATAATCATATCGACTTCGATATTACTGCTGCTAACCACGCCTAAAATCTGGTGGGCGATACCGGGACGATCTGGTACACCCAATACGGTAATTTTCGCTTCATCCTTGTTAAATGCAATGCCTGAAATCAGGGCTTGTTCCATAATACTATCCTCTGGGACAATCAGGGTACCGGGGCCATCTTCAAATGAAGATAATACACGTATAGGGACATTGTATTTGCTGGCAAATTCAACGGAGCGAATTTGTAAAACCTTAGACCCCAAACTGGCCATTTCCAACATTTCTTCAAAACTCAAGCGGTCTAAACGACGCGCTCGCGGTACGATTCGTGGGTCGGTAGTGTAAACACCGTCAACATCCGTGTAAATCTGACATTCATCCGCTTTTAATGCCGTGGCCAACGCAACAGCGGTTGTGTCAGAACCACCGCGTCCCAACGTGGTAATATTACCTTCGGCATCAACGCCCTGAAAACCTGCCACCACCACCACACGACCTTGTGCCAAGTCGTGACGAATCGCTTGATCGTCAATCTCTAAAATCCGTGCTTTATTGTAAGCATTATCGGTTAAAATCCGCACTTGTGCGCCCGTGTAAGAGCGAGCGGGACAGCCTTTTTGTTCCAACGCGATGCACAACAAGCCAATCGTGACCTGCTCGCCTGTGGCTAAAATCACATCAAATTCGCGTGGATTAGGGGGATCAGCGAGGCTCTTCGCCAAAGCCACCAAACGATTGGTTTCGCCACTCATGGCAGAAACCACCACCACCAAATCATGTCCTTCTCGACGTGCAGCAATAACTTTATCAGCGACGTGACTGATACGTTCAGTAGAACCTACTGAGGTGCCGCCGTATTTTTGTACGATTAATGCCATTTCCTTTTGTTCTCATCCAAGTGTCCGATGCGCGATTATTAAACACTATTTTTGCCCAGAGATAAAGCGGTCGGTTAGAATAATTTATATTTGCTGCATTTGCACAAAAAAGCAGCTAAAAAGGCGAATTTAATCAAATTTCTATTTACTTTTTTGCAATGCAAAATTAAAAGAATAACGGTGCGCTTGTTTTGAGCATTGAGGGTGAGCTTATTGTGCGCTACAAATTGAAGTTTTTGGCGAGAATATCACCGTTATCTGATATTAGTATTTTGACAATTTGCCACCATATAGGGAGCATTAAGATTTTTGTCGTTCTTTTGACCAAAGATCGGTAAAAATTGCCACCCCTCCTTTTAAACCGACAGAGAACAGTGACATGAATACCCCCTCAGATGACGCGGTATCCCCAGAAAATCAACAAGATACATCCGTAGAAAATAACCCTGACTCCAAATCTGTCACCATAGAAGCCGAAACGGTAGAGGCGATCAGTGTGCCAACTGACGCAGCGTTGATCAACGACGATGAGGATGATGAGGACGACGAGGAGGAGGACGATGAAGATGATGATAACACCGCCAGTTTAGTGTCTTTTAAAGATGTCATGCCGTCTATTTTGACCTTATTGCCATTGGGAAATCGGCCATTTTTTCCGGGGCAGGCTTTTCCGTTATTGGTTGATTTAAAAGCGTGGAAAGAAACGATTAAACAAATTGTTGATTCGGATCATAAAATTTTCGGTTTGGTGTTGGTGCATAAAGACATGGCGGATCAAGCCGAAGTGACCGATTTTTATCCAATGGGAACGGCGTGTCGGGTGCATCGCATTAGTCAATCAGATGATCATGTGCAGATTTTAGTGGAAGGATTGCAACGGTTTCACGTAGAAGATTGGGTGAATCCACAGCGTCCTTTTGCGGCGCGGGTGCGTTATGTGCCAGAATTGCGTTATGACAAGGAAGATGATCACATTAAAGCCTATGTTTTAGCAGTCATTAATACCATTAAAGAATTGCTGCCTTTAAATCCGCTTTATGGCAAAGAACTGAAAATGTTCTTAGAACGATTTGGCCCTGATAATCCTGCGCATTTAGCCGATTTTGCTGCCAGCATGACTTCTTCTAAAAAAGAAGAATTACAAGAGGTATTAGAATGTCTTGATTTGGCCAAGCGTATGGAAAAAGCCTTATTTTTATTAAGTAAGGAATTAGAATTGGCGAAAGCACAAGTGGAAATTCGTCGCCAAGTCGAAGAGAAAATGCACAAGCAACAACGTGAATTTTTTCTGCGTGAGCAACTCAAAGCGATTCAACGTGAATTGGGTATAGAAAAAGATGATCGCACGGCAGAAATTGATACTTTTTTAGAGCGGTTAAAAGAACTGAATGTTCCGCCCGCTGCTCAAAAACGGATTGATGATGAAATCAATAAATTATCGGTGTTAGAAGTGGGATCGGCTGAGTATGGGATTACTCGTAACTATTTAGATTGGTTGACATTGTTGCCGTGGGGTAAATATTCAAAGGATAAATTGGATATTAAGAAAGCCCGCAAAGTTCTCGATAGCGATCATGAAGGTTTGGATGATGTGAAAGATCGGATTGTGGAATTTATTGGCGTGGGTAAATTGAAGGGCAGTATTAACGGCAATATTTTGCTATTAGTTGGGCCGCCAGGGGTGGGAAAAACGTCGATTGGACGATCCATTGCCAATGCCATTGGGCGATCTTTTTATCGTTTTTCTGTGGGCGGAATTCATGATGAAGCGGAAATTAAAGGTCATCGTCGTACTTACATTGGCGCGATGCCCGGTAAATTTCTGCAAGCCATGAAAGAAGTCAGTTATGCCAATCCCGTCATTATGCTCGATGAAATCGATAAAATTGGCAGTTCTTATCGTGGTGATCCTGCATCGGCATTACTGGAAGTTTTAGACCCAGAACAGAACAGTGATTTTCTGGATCATTACTTGGATGTGCGCTTTGATTTATCCAAAGTATTATTTGTTTGCACGGCCAATCAATTAGATACAATTCCAAGTCCATTATTAGATCGGATGGAAGTGATTCGTTTATCGGGCTATTTAAGTAGCGAGAAATTGCAAATTGCGAAAAAGCATTTATTGCGCAAACAATTGGAGCGGGCAGGTTTAAATAAAGATCAATTAAAAATTCCCGATGCCACTTTATTGCATATTATTGAGAAATATGCGCGAGAAGCGGGTGTGCGTAATTTAGAAAAACGCTTAGGTACGATTGCGCGTAAAGCGGCGATTCGTTTATTAGAAGGCGAAACGTTACCCATTAAAGTGACCGTAAAGAATTTGGAACAATTCTTAGGTAAACCGTTATTTGAAGAAGAACAACAATTAGCGGGTGTGGGCATTGTGACAGGCTTGGCGTGGACGGCAATGGGCGGCGCGACGCTGAACATTGAAGCCAATACGGTACATCGTTATACACGTGGCTTTAAATTCACGGGACAATTGGGCGATGTCATGAAAGAATCGGCCGAAATCGCTTACAGTTTCATCGTCAGTCGTAGCCAAGAATTTGGTGTGCCAGAGCATTTTTTTGAAAATGCGTTTATCCATTTGCACGTGCCTGCGGGCGCAACGCCAAAAGATGGCCCCAGCGCAGGCATCACCATGGCCAGTGCCTTATTGTCCTTAGCGAAACAAAAACCCGTCTCGCAACGCATTGCTATGACAGGAGAATTGACCTTGTCAGGTCAAGTTTTCCCTGTTGGGGGCATTCGGGAAAAAGTCATCGCGGCGCGTCGTTTAAGCATTTTCACGCTGATTTTGCCTTACGCAAATAAACGCGACTTCGACGATTTACCTGATTACATTAAAGAAGGAGTCACCATTCATTTTGTCAAACAATTTGGGGATGTGATGGGAGTGTTGGGGTTGTAAGGGTTTTTGGATAAAAAAGGGACAATCCACGACTGATTGTCCCAAACAACGAAAATATAGAAATAAGCATTCAGTTTAGTGTTATAGTAAAGCCTATTACCGCCCAAATAAAACCTGTTGCATTCCATTAGGGTAATAAATTAAAAAGTCGGCTTTACCGTCAAGATTGACATCGTTAATAGTGTCTATTCGTAATTGACTAATAGGTCTGGATGATTTTATGGAATAATCCAATACGCCTTGATAAAGTTGACCATTAAATGAAAAGCGAATAAAACCCAATTCATCCATAGTAATTGCTTGCCCTATTTGGGCATAAAAAAGTGATGAATCCGCTAAAGTAGGTGACAGCAATTGCATCCACAACTTGTTATCTTGATCAGGATAAATTAAATGGGCAACAGGTAAACCTGAAACATAAGGAGAATAAGTGACATAAAGTCCTTCATTCTGACCTTTGGGTGCGGGTTTTATTGTCCAATCTACTTGGGCTTGCAACCATGTACCATTGGTTAAATCAATTTGAATTAAACCTGAATCATTAAAGTTTAATTCAGTAGCCACTTCAGCTTCAGTGACAATTTGTTGCAAAGTACAAGGCGCGGCAAAATAGCGACGCGCTTTGAAATGCAAGCCTTCAGGCGTGATAAATTCCACGTGCTCTCGACTGAAGAAAGCACGGTTGCTTTGCTCACGATTGACTCGCAGTGAGTAGATATTTAACAACCAACGCGATGATCCATCATTAAAATAAATGCTGCCGTCATTTTCCTGCTGCAATTGCCAATGATTCTGTTTCAATTCGCTGATCTGATTTAGGCTTTCTAATAAAGTAGGCGCAGTTGTGATTAAGCGACGATTTAAATCAACTTGTTGATAATTCAATTGTCGGTCTAAAGCACAAGGGAAAGTAAAGGTTTCATTCACCAATGGACTTAATTCCGTGTTTTTGGGCAGACTGTCGATATTGGCGTAATTTAATGGCATGACTTCATTGGCAAAAACCACTGATTTTTCAATCACCACATCAGGTTCAAATAAAACCCCTTCCCCAATGGTCACATTATCCCCAAGTTTAACGGATTTGGTAATGATAACATTTTCCAAATAAGCGTTATTGCTTATCAACAGAGATTCTAAGCGAGCGGGTTGGTTTTTCTTACCAATGACATAACCTGATAAACGCCCCCCTTTTATCACTGCATTAGCCGCTAATTTGACATCAATAAAAGCAGAGGAAGGCAATTTGCTGTTATTAATCACTGTTCCTGCCAATTCGCCACCGAATAAATAAAGACCCACGAAATAACTATCGCGGATAGTGCCTAAATTGGTAATAGTACCGCTTAAATAGCCTTGATTGACTTCTGTCATTTCTGCAATTTTGCTGTGAATAATCCAGCCTTTATTGTCAATAAATCCATTTAAAATAGCGCGAGAAACGGTAACGCCTTTTTCAATCGTTATATCGTAAATCGGTTGGTTATTGGCTTGGCAACTGGTGCGAATTAAACCCGTTTCTGGACAAATAGGTAATTCTTGCGATTTTTCAATCGCTTTAAAAGTGACTCGACACACCGTATCTTGTTGTAATAAAACTTGTCCTTGCAAGCAATTATCGGAGAATTGTTTAAATTCGCTATCAGAACCAGATTGGGGTAAAAGCGTAATTGCTGTATTTTCAGGATAATCAAATTGACACAGTTCTTGGGCGCAGTTATTTATACCCGCAATGTCCGTTAAAGAAACACTGCCTTGACCGTCAATGATAATGCTTAATGAATGATTTTCAGGTGGCGGTGGTGGCGGAGTTATTGGCGGCGGATCATCGGGCAAAATAGGCGTTGGTGGTTCAGGAATCACTGGCGTGACAGGTTCTTCCTTAACAGGTGGTTCTTCACTTGGGGGGTCAATTCCTGGTTCTGAGGGAGTTCCTGCGGCAGTAACGGTAAAGCCATCTTTCAACACCACTGTTTTTCCTTGTGTTTCCACGGTGATGGTGTAATTTCCTACTGTAGCCGTTTCGCCAATAGCCAGCGTTAATTCGATTAAATGGTCATTAACATGTTTTTTACTGACAATTTGAATATCCTGATCAGGAGTAAAATAAATTTTACTTTGCTCATCAAATTGCGCATGTTCTAATGCTAATTTTAAAGAAATGGTTTGGCCAATTTGCGGTGTCTTTTGCCCATCTAAAATAATTGTGATTGTCGGCGAAACTGGTAAAGGTTCAGGTAAAGGTTCAGGAGGCAATGGATTTTCTGGATCACCAGGGGGAATAATAGGAGGAATAATAGGAGGAGGAACATCCATGCTGCCTTCAGCAACAATCTGAAATAAACTGATTTGACGACTGCGCACCACTTCATCACTGGTGGTCACGCGAATATTATGATAACCCAGCCATGATTGTTCGCCAATCTTGAGAATGGCTTGTAATGAATTCGGTGAAAGTACCTTTAAATAGGAAACGCTAATGTGCGGATTAACCGTAAATTCACCTTTTAAATTTTCTGTGCCAAATTGTATCGTTGTGTTTTGATTAAAATGCGTATTTTCTCCATCAATTTGCACATGCACTTCATTATTGCGCGGAACTTTAGCAGGGCTAACGCTGCTAATCGTTGCCTTAATTGAAGGAGTAACGACTTGCAAAATGCCATAGCCTTGAATGCGCTGTTCTCCCGTGATGACCGTAATGTCATAAAAATCCAATGGGGTACTGGCATTCACGGTGACATTCGCTTCTAATTGCGTTTCGGATAATAAGCGTTTTTCATTGATTTTAATATCCGAATGATTAAACTCAATTTGACTATCGGCTGTAAATTTTGCTTTAGGCGCGAGTAGGGTTATTTTTATCGATTGTCCTTGGGCAATTTGATTGGGGACAACTTCGGTAATCATTGGCGTTACGGAAGCGAGTAATCCATTGAGCATTGTATTGGTAAAGCGTTCTTGCCATTCGGGATCATCTCGTCCTTCTGACGATAAAGGCACACATTGCCCGCCAGTTTGTTGGGCAAGTTGGCAGAAGATGTAGGAGGATTCAGCACGCAGCGGGGCGGCTAGGTTGAATAAGCACAATAAACTAATGTAGTGGTAATTTTTCACAGCGATGTTCTCCGATGCGACAGGTCGCCAAGATACGCCGCATTATCCAAATACGGCGTATCCAAACAAACCTCCTCCTAATTATTCAATAGCGATGTCATTCCATGACGTTCCATCGACACAATCCCCTGATAATAAAGAAATCAAGGTGATTTCTTTTTCAGCTAATAAATCAGCCAATTGCTCAATGTCAGCATCTGAATAAGGCGACGCGTCTGTGGCGAATACAATATAACCACCACGTTTGACGTGAGGAATCACCTTAATCAAAGCCTCAACAGACGCTTCAGGGCAAGTACCACCACCCTCAACCTTGATTTTACTCAAAGTGGATGCCAGCAAGTTCAAATCGGAAGTTACTGCGTGTACAACTACTTCATCTTTGAAACCGATGAAGGCAACCAGCGGTGAAACAGGCAGTTTCAGATTGTCCACTTCGATCAGCATTTCCTTGAGCGCATTTACTGTAGCACTCATTTCATTCTGCATTGACCCTGTAGTGTCGAGTACAATTGCCGCGTCAACCGTTCCCTCTCCCACCCAAGTTGTAGTCCGCTCACGCATTGTAAACGGTTCGAACTCGTTAGCAGAGATCGTGGCCTCGTGGATAAAGTATAACAACCCAGGCTCTTTAACCAATACCCGCATGTTGATGACAATGCGGCTTAAAGAACTTGCCTCAGCCACACTTAAATCATTCAGAACACAGCGAGTCACGGGGGTTGTACCGATAGTGGCTGCCTCACAAGTGCCGTGCGCCGTTTCGACTGATTGCACCTCTACACTCTTCGGCAACTGGGACACTAAAGTCACTCCAGTGGCTGTTTGCGACAAACCCGCTTCCTTGACGTATTGGCTGAGTTCTACAGCAACTTCGTAAAATACGATTTCGCCTGCCAAGACAGGATCAGGATCATCGCTGATGCTGACAGAAAGGTAAGGCAATACCTTTGTCCACGTATCAGAAACTGTCGCACCGTATTCATTTGAACGAACCGTTACTGTATTGCGAATGGTTTGGTCGCCCAAAGCACGTAAAACAATAACCACGGTCGCCGATTGATGCGTCGCCAAATCACCCAATTGACAGATAATCTCTGTCTCATTTTGACTACATCCAGTCACACTTTCTAAGCCGTCAATGGAGACAACCTCAGTATTCGCAGGCAGACGATTAGTCAAGATCAAACCTGTAGCTGTAGTCTTACCAAAGTTAGTGGCGTTAAGAGTGTAACGAACAGTCTCCCCTTGATACATCTCCCAACGGTTAGGACGGGTCTTAACAATAACCCCCATAGAATTGTCTTTTAACGAAAGCTGAACAATTCCATTGCTATTCGCGGTATTATCAGACACCGTGACTTCGGTTGGGTCAAATTCGTATCCGCCTGAAGGATCATCAATAACTAAGTCATACTCACCTTCACACAGGCCATACAAGCGATAGTAGCCATTTTCGTCGCTGATCGCCATGTTTTCGCCTGAGTCGATCTCAACGCCTGCAATCGCTTCACCTTTCGCATTAGAAATAATGCCTTCAAGTGTATAACCACAAGTGGGAGTGACTTCAAATCCATCTAACAGCGTGAAAATTTGACTTTCATCATTGTAAACGAACACATCACGGTAGCCTAAAATTGCTTTTTCATCAATTTGAATCAGCGCAACCAATTCTAAGGCATTGATGACTTTGACATCTAAAACATAAATGTCATGTTCACCGCTGAAGTACATCTTGCTAACATCTTGTGCAAAAGTGGTATTTTTGCCTTTGACGTGCAGACGACGCATGGATCCTTGAGTACCTCTATTTGGGGTTAATTCAACCAAACGAGGTGTATTGCTTGCGTTGTCGTTAGGAACAACCGTCACGCTGCTATTCAACGGCGAACTCACCATTGAACAACTCGCTTCTTGTGCTTGACCGTTTATGGTCAATGTCAAAGGATGCGTTCCCAATTGGGCTTGCGTCAAATCAACTACCGCCGTCCACTGCGTGGGATTACTCATCTTGACTTGAGAAATGCTAATGCCAGAACTTGCACCTGCACTTAATCCCAAGGTTTGACCTGCCACACCCGCGACATTTAATGTAATCGTTTGGCTGCCCCCTTGTTGTAAAACGGAAGGCGTTAAACCAAGCAATTCTACTTCTCCAGCCGTACTGGCCACAATTTCCAACACGCCTGTTCCCGATGCAGCCACACGTTCTTCTCCTTGTGGTACGTTAGCGGAAGCACTGACGAATTGTGGGCTTGCATTGCCGCTAACGGTCAAATTCACTTGCAATTCTGTGGGTGAAAGGACGGTCACGGTATTGGTTTCGATGTTTGAACCAAAATCCACATCGGCTTTGTCATCAAAACGTGCGTTAGCCAGTTTAACTCTGACATCGGCAGTCACGCCCGCTGGTAAGCGGTTAGGTGATACAGAAATAATCGTTGGTTTTACCGCGCCAGACAATAAATTTAACGTGGCCAAACGGTAATGTTCTGCACCAGACGTTGAGCCATCATTGACCTCAAACGGGGTTAAGAAAACGCCACCCGTCTCATGTGCGATGCGAGAAAAGGTTTGGATTGCGCTCAGGCTTGAACTGTCTCCAGTCTGTATGCCACAGATTCCCACACACTCTTCACCTGAAAGCAACACATCAACACGAATACTTTGCGCCCGTAATTCAGCGATTAACGTATCAACATTGACCTTGCTGTGTGGCGAAGCATCTGTAATCACCACCATACGGCCACCCATTTTGACATGGCGTTTGGCTGCTTGTAGTGCTTCCAAACTCGCTTCTGGGCAATCCGCGCCTGCCGATGCAGCCAATTGATTAACCGCATTTAACAGATATTGCATATCCGATACAGACGATAGCTCTTGCCCAATATTATTACGCAAGCGATTGGTTACGTTATCCTTAAACGTGTATAAGCCGATATTCGCCGCTTGACCTTGAGAGATAAACGCACTCAGAGCTTGTCTTGTTCCTTGTATTTCTTCAGACATAGAACCCGTATCATCAACGACCAGCATCAAGTCAGCATTTCCGGAATCAACAATGGAGGCTACTGGTTCTGGAATAATTGAGAATACACTTGTTCCTGTCTGCAAAGTTTCCTGTTGATCGCTGCGATAGCTGTATTCAATTGTCGCTTGACCAACCCGTACTCCTTTCAGCGTAAGCGTTACAGGAATAGCATCATTTTTTGCCATCGTTCCCAAAGTGCAGTGTAATATAGCACCATTTTGTGTACAATTTCCCCGTCCTTCTCCCACAGTGACAGATTCAACTGTAGTCAACTCAGGTAATTTAATGTCTAACACCACGCCCGTTGCTGGTAAAGGTGCTAACTCACTGTTTTTCAGGGTAAACGTATGAGTAATGGTTCTGTTAATCATGGCAGAACTTGCATTACGAACCATATCCAGTGACAGATAAGGCACAAACGGCATGTTTAAATTGCCCGGAGGAGCATAAATGGGTTGTTTAACCGTGCAGTATCCGGGACACGCCAGACCTGTTGCCTCGAATCCAAACTGCAAGCTGGCCGGGAACATTCCAGGTACATAACCCACTTCTATGTCCACTTGTGCTTCATTTCTCGCATCTATAGTGCCGAGAAAGCGGCAACTCGCATACCCACGATCATTATCAATAAAGGCGCACTGGTTATTAGTAATATTTGGCGCACCTAAACCCAATACTTCAGGAATATTTGTCACAGGGTAATTGCGTCCTGGTTTCGCCACAGTCGCGGATTTCAAGAAAAAGCCGGGACTCATTTTATCAGGCGTAGAACGTCCTTCCACGTAATGTGCGGGAGCATTCCCAATGTTTTTAATTAACACATTAAACGTCACTACGCCCAAATCTGATTGATAAAATCGATCATGACTGGATTTAATCTGAATTTGCAAGTTAGGATAAAATCCACACACCGGAACAACATAACCCGGTCTTCTATCATTTACCGAAAACGACCCTGTAATGGGCAAATAACCTTGCTCAGAAACCGAGATAGTGTAGTTATATGTGCCTTCTGTAGAAAGTCCACGGATGCGAAAATCCCCTTTTTCATCAGGTGTAAATACGCCATTAACTCCATCCACACGAATACTGACTGTGTTAGGTAAATTCAACTGATCGTCAGAAACGGTAACTTTCCCTGTAATATTATAGCCTTCCGTCAAGGAAATAGCGTACAAAACTACTGGAACAGAAGCGATGGCACTGGTTTTTGAAACATAGTTGGCCGTTGCTTTTACCTCTTTATAGCCCGCCGTTTTAACGGTGACTACATGATAGCCTTCTGTATTAACATAAAGGCGATAAACACCCTGTTCATCTGTCACCGCCGTGCTGCCAGCCGCTTCAACCGTAATGCCTTGCATGGCTTTATCAAATACATCGCGCACATAGCCCATAACGATAAAGCTATTGACCAAATACAGTGGAGATGTAGGATACGCAGCTTGTGAACCATGTACATTTAGAGACACATCAGTCTCAAGGCCGTCTTTAACTGCCTTAACCGTGTACGTTCCTGTATTTTTAATCCCATCAATACGGAAATTGCCATTTCCATCCGTTTGAACGCTTTTATCGCCAAGGGTGACGGTCGCGCTTTGTACTCCGCGGTTTTCTATGTTACGGACTTGTCCAGTAACACGATAACCGGAAATAACCTGAATATTTCCCAAAGCAAAGCGTGGCGTTGCATCAGATACCGCCCGTGCAGGATAATTCAAAGGCACACTGAAATAGCCTTCTTTGGTGAAGGTTAAGTTATACGATCCTGCGCTGTCTAATTTTAAGACGAAATTACCGCTGGCATCAGAAGTTCCTGTTTTACCGTTGGCAGCCACTGTCACGCCCGCTAAACCTTGCGAATTTTCATCTACAACGCGCCCAAAAAACTCGTAACCATTTTCACTTAATAAGGCATACGTGGAGCCAAAGTCCTTAACGCGATTGTTTGAACCCACTTCAAACGTCCCTGTAAACCCCTTGTAACCATCTCCAGTCATACTTAACGTGTGAGTGCCTTCGGTCAAGCCACTAATGGAGTAAACTCCATTACTATACACAGCCGTCTTGCCACCAGCCGTGACAGTCAACCCAGAAACGGGCTGACTATAGATGTCCAAAAACTTAATGTGGACATCATAGTTTGCCAAAGCAGAAACAGACAGCATGAGCAACAACATTGTTGCTGCGATTCGCTGCCATGCCTGCGTGATTTGTCTAGTCATTGCTTTTTCCTAATTGTTGATTCAGTCAATGAGGCGAATATAACTGGCAGTTATAACTTTTTTGCCAGCTTGGCAAACTATCGCACTTAAAATTAATCTTGTAAAATCGCCTCCAAAAATGAATTCATTTTTTAATGAGCAGGAAATGAGCGGAAAATCAGCAAAAAATATAAAAAATTTTTTAAGTAAAACAATTAGTTAAGTGTAAAACCCATGTGCATTTCCTGTGCATTATCTGCGCGTCATAAATTGAATTCATATATTTTTAAATATTTACGTAAACGGTAGGGGAATTCTGACAAACGGAGGTTTATTTTATAATAATTTGTTTTTATTGGAAAAAATTATTTTAAATAATAGTGAACTAGGGACTTGCTTTTTCAGTTCTAGCTGTTATGCTGATATGACAATGTTTTATTGTAACGTAACCACCTCAGAAAAATAATACAAAAAACGTGGTTTAACTCACTATCCCACACGAGGAGTTGAATCTCATGTTAAAGACCATCATCGCCAGCACTCAATTGCCGCTTAAAGAAGCGGCTTTTGAAATTATAGAAAAAATCCGTTGCGAATTGCTTAATGTTTCCGCTAAAAAACCATTAAAAATGACTGGATTGTTATTTTCATCCCACCTTTTGGATCAAGCGGCGCATCAAGTATTTTTGGATAATTTATTGTCGGAGTTTCCAGAATTGCAATTGGTGGGTTGCACTGTCGCGGCCGATGCCAATTGCACCAATCCTTACCTCTCTCATGAACAGATTACACTGTGTTTATTTCTCACCGATAATAAAATCAACATTACCGCAGGACTTGTTTCTTCCATTAAAGGCAATGGAGAAGAAGTAAGAAAATCAGTAAAACAATCCTTTGAAATCACCCAAGAAAAACAAGAGAAAAAATCACGATTATGCTTACTGTTTCCTGCTTTGTTTCTCAATTTGTCAGACACCGCCAATACCGCTCCGCCCATGAAAGCCGTTTTCGCAGGAATTGCCGCATCGAATTTATACAAACGCTGCAAAATTTTAGGCGCAATCGCTACGGCACATGATCCATCTTCTGAAGAACCCCAACCCAGTCAGTATCACAGTCTGCAATTTTTCAATGGCCAAATTTTTACCGAAGCCATGCCCTACTTATTATTTTCTGGATCACTCCATTTTCAATGTACCTACGCAAATCCCGTACAACCGATAGAAGGGAGTGAAAAGTGGTTGCCTGTGGAAATTCGAGACAATCAATTACTAAGAATCGCGCATTTAGCCGCTTCGGATTACTTGAATAAAACGCCGTTACATAAGGATAATAAACATTACTCCTTAATCGTGAAGAAATCGCAAACACCTTTAAATGAGCCTATTTTTCATCAAGGGGAAAATCATTATATTTTAAATGCAGTAGATGAAGAAGATAAAGCCGCTTTAAAACTCGGTTATTCAAACCCTTACAAGATATTAGAAAGCAGTCGTACTGCTTTAAAAGATTTAAATAATTTCAAATTTGAGCCGCGTTTTTTTCTGGGATTTTCTGACATGAAAAGAGCGAATTGTTTAAATGTGAATCGGGAAATCGGCAGCGAATTTGATTTATTAGAAAATCAATTATCGACATTAACCAACTATCCAATTCCCAGCTTAATGGTGTATGGATTTGCGGAAATTGGCTACCCTTTTGCCCACAGTAAAAGCAGTAGTTTAAATCGAATGGTTTTGGTGGGTTTGTTGATCGGCGAAGAAGAGTCAGTCACTCAGCCTAAAGTGACTCCAAAATACATGTCTCCTGAAAAAATGAGTGAATTTTCAATGATGCTTGTGCCTGTCCTTCTTGACTTGTTACAAGATAAAGCGATTTTGAATGAGCTTTCTCTTAAAGAGAGAGTGACCAAAGTCATGATCGTCAGACATTTGCGCGAAAAACTGTTACAGAGTTGTCCGCACGTTGAAAGTGTGATACCTGAAGAAGATGTCTTATTAAACCAGTCGTACAAATTTGGTATTTTAGTAAAACAAAAAAGCTCTTTTTCTAACACATTGTTATAATCTGATTGTTCCGTAGATTTTTTACTCCTCAAATTCTGTAAATTCTGATTCAGACCATTTGTTGTTTCTGTTTCAGCCCCTCCTTTTTGTTTACATCTCATCACAAAAAATCACTCTTGACTCTGTCCCATCAGCCCTTACATACACGCCAAGTCAAAAGAACCTTTTATGTAAAATCCCTTTTTTGGAGTTGCACAATGCCCAATCCGTCCGATTTTGAAGTCAATCCAGATAACAAAATCAATCCAGAAACCCCTGACGAATCCCCCAAAAAACCAGCCGATGATGCCATCGATATTCCCGTCAAAATCATCCATCCTGATACGGTTGAAGTGCTGGACTCCTCCGAAGATACAGTACAAGTCACTGAAGTAGAAGAGGAAAATGATAACGACTCCGTCGCGTTTCCCGAACAACATATTGCCCAATTAGAACAGCAATTAGCCGAAGTCAGTGAAAAAGCGAACCTCTACTGGGACAGCCTGCTGCGACAAAAAGCAGAAATGGAAAACCTGCAAAAAAGAGTCAATCGAGACCTCGAAAATGCCCGCAAATACGCGTTAGAAAAATTTGTCAGCGAATTATTAGCGGTGAAAGACAGCATGGAAATGGGCGCGGAAGCCGCCACCAAACCCGAAGCCGATTTAACCACCTTACAAGAAGGCTTAACCCTGACATTACGAATGTTAAATACGACTTTAGAAAAATTTGGCGTGCAAGAGATTAACCCACACGATCAAAAATTCGATCCCCAGTGGCACGAAGCCATGGCCATGCAGCCCATTCCCAACGTAGAAGCAGGGACAATCGTTTTCGTGCATCAAAAAGGCTATCAACTCAATGATCGTTTAATTCGTCCCGCTCGCGTGGTGGTCGCTAAAGCAATAGAATAAAACCCTATTATTACCGAGTGCAATTTAACCCATTGCACTCTCCAATCTCTTCACGATAAACCGTTCATTTAATCAGCTTTAAACTGCTTTTGTTTGTAAAGAACGAAATTTATTTTGGTTTCTTGAAATAACCACATAAGCCCTTATATCAACGCGCAACCTGAAATTGAATGACTAATCATCTGCTTTAGCCAATATTTTCAAGAAAGCGAATTGAAACGAAAACTGATCATTTTTTAGGAGAAAACTAAAATGGGTAAAATTATAGGTATCGACTTAGGCACGACAAATTCTTGCGTAGCCATTATGGAAGGTAAGAATTGCCGTGTCATTGAAAACAGCGAAGGGGCGCGTACCACGCCTTCTACGGTCGCCTTTACCAATGATGACGAAGTTTTGGTCGGACAATCAGCCAAACGCCAAGCCGTGACGAATCCCCACAATACCCTATTTGCCGTAAAACGTTTGATTGGACGCAAATTCAAAGATGATGTTGTACAACGTGACATCAATATGGTGCCATACAAAATTGTGGGCGCGGACAACGGTGATGCGTGGGTTGAAGTGAAAGGCAAAAAAATGGCACCGCCCGAAGTATCAGCGCGGGTATTGATGAAAATGAAAAAAACCGCCGAAGATTACTTAGGCGAGCCAGTCACTGAAGCAGTGATCACCGTTCCTGCGTACTTCAATGACTCCCAACGTCAAGCCACTAAAGATGCTGGACGTATTGCGGGATTGGACGTTAAACGGATCATTAACGAACCCACTGCGGCGGCATTGGCTTATGGTCTGGACAAAAAACGCGGTGATGCCAAAATTGCCGTTTACGACTTAGGCGGCGGGACTTTTGATATTTCTATTATCGAAATTGCTGAAGTTGAAGGCGATCATCAATTTGAAGTGTTATCGACCAATGGCGATACCTTCTTAGGTGGCGAAGATTTCGACATGCGCATTATCGATTTTTTAGTGGCTGAATTTAAGAAAGATTCAGGCATTGATTTAAAACAAGATGCGCTGGCTTTACAACGTTTAAAAGAAGCCGCAGAAAAAGCCAAAATTGAGCTTTCTTCTAGCACTCAAACCGAAATCAATTTGCCCTACATTACCGCCGATGCCAACGGCGCAAAACACATGAACATTAAATTGACACGGGCAAAATTAGAAGGTTTGGTAGAAGATTTAGTGGAACGTACCTTAGGCCCTTGTCGCACTGCATTGAAAGATGCAGGCTTGTCGGCCAGTGAAATTGACGAAGTGATTTTAGTCGGTGGACAAACGCGGATGCCTATGGTGCAAGACGCGGTGAAAAAATTATTCGGCAAAGAACCGCGTAAAGATGTGAATCCTGATGAAGCGGTGGCGATTGGTGCCGCGATTCAAGGGGGCGTATTAGCGGGAGATGTCAAAGATGTATTATTGCTGGATGTCACGCCGCTGTCTTTGGGTATTGAAACTTTGGGCGGAGTCATGACCAAACTGATCCCAAAGAATACAACAATTCCCACTCGCGCTTCTCAAGTATTCTCTACGGCCGAAGATCAACAGACCGCGGTGACAGTTCATGTTTTACAAGGTGAACGTGAAATGGCATCGGCGAATAAATCATTAGAACGCTTTGATTTAGCAGGAATTCCTCCCGCACCGCGTGGCGTTCCACAAATCGAAGTGACTTTTGATATTGATGCTAATGGTATTTTGCACGTGTCCGCCAAAGACAAGGCAACTGGCAAAGAACAATCGATTGAAATCCGTGCGTCTAGCGGTTTAAGTGAAGCGGAAATTGAACGCATGGTGCGCGATGCCGAAGCCCACGCGGAAGAAGATAAGAAATTCCAAGCCTTAGCCGCTGCTCGCAATCAAGCCGATAATTTGATTCATGCTGCGACTAAATCACTGGGCGAATTGGGCGATAAAGTCAGCACCAATGATCGGACGGCTGTGGAAGCGGCTATTGATAGCTTGAAATCGGTGTTAAAAGGTGACGATAAAGACGAGATCGAATCGCGCACCAAAGCCTTAGAAGAATTATTTGGCAAATTGGCACAACAAGCCTACAGCCAACAAACGGGAGAAAATCCCACTGACGCAGGCTTCACCGATGCCGCGAAAAAAGCCTCAACGAAAAAAGAAAATGTCGTTGATGCAGAATTTGAAGAAGTCAAAGACGACAAAAAATAACGCATTTTCTTTGTGTCGTTAGTCGTTAAAATGAAAGGACGCAATGTATTTTTAACATTGCGTCCTTTGTCGTGTGTTTTGTTTTCTCTTAAAAAAATCATCGTCTACGGCGATAGATTACGATTTACGATGTTGTTTTTCCAGACGTTCTTGTCGCTCTTTTGCCTCAATCGATAACGTGGCAATTGGACGCGCCAATAGGCGTTTTAAACCAATTTCTTCTCCTGTTTCATCACAGTAGCCAAAAGAACCATCTTGGATACGCTCTAGGGCTTCATCGATTTTTTTAATCAATTTGTGATAACGCTCAGTGGTACGAAGTTCTAAGGTGGTGTCGGACTCCAAACTGGCACGATCCACATCATCGGCTTGTCGCCAATCGTTTTCTTGAAGAAGTTCCGAAGCATGATTTTCTTCTTGTTGTAATTCATTCTTCCATGCCAACAAGCGACGACGGAAAAATTCCAACTGGTAGTCATTCATGTAAGTTTCTTCTTCGCTGGGTTGATAACCCTCTGGCAAGGTGATTGGTTCTGACATCAAAACCCCCTTTTTTAAAGTTAAAGGTAAAAACGGTGGCGCATTATAAAGAAAACCGTTTTGTTTTAAAACCCTAATTCAACACCTTCACCACGCCTCAACTGTTCTCGTGAAAGCGCGAAAAAAACAAAAACGCGAATAATCAATCGATTACCCACGTTTTTGCCATAGTCTAAAAATAAAACCGAATTAACGCACTTGTGCGTTTAACTCTCCGCGTTGATAGCGGGTGGCCATGGTATCTAATGATAAGGGTTTGATTTTACCTGCCATTCCCGCGCAGCCGAAGGCTTCAAAACGCGCTTGACAGATTTCTTTCATCGCCTTCGTTGAGGCTTTTAAGAATTTACGCACCGCATTAAATTTTAAACTCTTTTTTAATCAAATCTATAATAACTTGGTAAAATTCTTTTAATTCCCCTTTTTCGTTAGGTTTACTGTAGTCGTCAATAATTTCTTGAGCTAACTTCTTACCTTTATCAGTGTGCCAATTTTCTCCACATCCCTCATAAAAAAGCTTTGTAGCTTTTATCCATGCTTCATAACGGCGATTCGCTAAAGTTTGATGATTAAGATTTAAACAACCTTCTTTTTTGCCTGTCAGGGGATCGTCATTTTCTTCATTTTCTTTCCGTAAACGAGCAACTTTTATACATTTAAGATCCGATTCTTTTCGGTCTCCACTTTTTCTAATTGTATAGTTAATATAACGAATTCTAAAACCGTCAAATTTTTTAGTCGCTAAATTAGGAATATCTTTTAGCTCCTCTCCACCTTTGCGATTATTACAATGACTTTGTCCATGGGTGTATCCCTCACAAGCAGCAAAAAGATTATCATAATCTAATTGAAGATGTTTATATTCCTCTTTCGATTTGGGCTTAAAATGTTCTACACTCATTTCAGGCAGGAGAGAGTTTCCTTTTTCATCTTTAGGAAGGCTGATTCTTTGTTGACAATAACAGCAAACATAACCCTGTTCTTCGAGAAGTTGCTCACGCACTTTACGAAAATGCTCTTTATACTCTTCTTTACGGGCTAAACCCTTCTTATATACAGGTTTAATACCTTGCTGCTTTTCTTGTTCTTTAAAATTTTCCAACGCAGGGCATGGTTTTTTACGAACACGTATCATTTCATCTTCTCCATCAAATGGATAGAGGCACTCAGCTCATTAACAATAGGATCATCATCTCCTAAAATTTCTTGCAGTTCATTTAGAAGTTCTTTTGCGGGTTCTAATTGTTCTTGATCAAAAAAATCATAAAGATCATCAATTTTTCTTTGGATTTCTGGGGGGCGTGCTTCTATGCCATAGAACTCAAAAAACAGATCAATTTCATTACGTCCATAAAAATGTTTCACAGGAATAGCCACATTATCTTTAATCTTGTAAACAGAAGTTTGTTTCCATTGTCTTAAATAACCCAGAACCATGGGAGAATGGCTAGTGACAATAAATTGTAAACAAGGGAATGTTTCTACCAGCACCCGTAAAATGCTTCGTTGTCGCATTGGGTGCAAATAAGTATCAATTTCATCAATCAATATAATTCCATGTAAGTCTTGAATAGTATTTGCTTCATAGCGTTTGCCGCGTGCATTTGGGTGACGCAAAAAGGGGTGTTTTTCGGCTTTTTGCGCGGTTTGATGGGCAGATAAAGCGGCATATAGGCGCATGACGAGACGACCAACCCAGATAAAAATGTTGGTATAGCCTTGACTTAATAAATCTAAAGAAATACCTTCGGGCATGTCTGGCGTGCAGATGATAACGTCTTTTTCACCCGTGGCGGGGTCATGAACAGCAGTTTTTAAGCGAATCGCATTTGATTCGGTGTCAGAAATGATTTTTGAAAAAATATCAAATACCCACTGAATTTGTACCAAGTTTTTCTCACGAATTCCCGCATCAGGTTCACGATAAAGTGCAACTATCCATTCGACTAAATCGGCTTTCCATTTGCTGATGTCACGATCTTCTATTAAATTAAGCACATCATTTAAATTAGGTTCAACAATATTGCCAATGGCTTTTGAGTCCCGTTTTTTACCTTGTGGAAAACCCAGCACTAAATCAATAAAACGATTATCAGTGGCTAATAACCATTCATCATCATTATCGACAAAAACTTTTATCTTGACACCACTTAATTCTGTATCGTTAAGTTCAATAATTTGACTTTGTGCGGCATTAATTTGTAGGTCTAAACGAATAGAGCCTTTTTCACAAAAAATTTTTACTCCATCTTCGTCTGTTCCTTCAATACGTAAATAATGTTGAATTAATTCAACATCTAAATTTTTGGCTTTTCCAGATAAAGCCAGCGCAATGGCTTTTAAAATGCTGGATTTACCGCTGCCATTTTCTCCAATTAAAATTGTAATTTGTCGGCTTAAATCAATATTGAGATTTTCAAAACGTCCAATATTTTCTAATTGCAAAGAATGCAGTTTTAAAGGTTTACCAATTTCAGTTAATTGTTTTATTTCACCACTTTTTAGTTTATCGCTCAGTAAACGAATAAATCTTAAAGATTGCAAAAATTCAGCTTCTGGAATAAAGCCAAAATCTTCAATTTTCCCGCCTTTAAGGGTTAAATAGTCATCAATTTGTGTTTTCTCAATTAAAAAATGCTCTAGTGCATTCTCCCAAGGTTGAGAATAAGTTTTTTCCCAACGTTTTTCCCCATCAATTTGGATAAAACCATCAAATAATTGGGTTAAATCTTGCAAAAATTGAGCTTTTTCAGGTGAATCTTCTCCATTAAAAACAATGGTTAATTGTTGTTCAATATTAAGAACAAGAGCAATTGTTGGCATTTGATTGGTGCTATCAATGCCTTTCCAGAAAGAAAAATATAAAAATTCTTCTTCCCCTAAAAACCAATAACCTTTAGACAATCGCCCTTGCTCATCATTACGCGGAGTGCGAAGGGTGAAATAAAAAAGCGTTTTTTCAAGTTGTTGCATGAAAAATTGCAAAACAACATTGTGCAAAACAGCTATTTCAGTAATGTCTTTTGCGGTATTTGGATTTTGGATGATTATATTGGCAAGATTGTTTAAACTTTGTTTGGTCTCTCGATGGGAAACTCCGAGTTTTCCCTCACGGATAGCTAGGGCTTTTGCTTGAAGTTCTTTTGCTTCAGGGGTGTCACCTTGTTTTTCATAAAGAGTAGCTAAATTATTAAGAACTGCAGCCACATTAGGATGTTGTGAGCCAAAGTTTTTTTCAAAAATAGCCAAAGATTCTTTATAAAAAAGAATGGCTTTACTATAATCATTCTGTTCCTGATAAATATTGGCTAAATTATTAAGGCTTATAGCCACATCAGGATGTTGATCTCCGAGACATTGTTTCCGAATATCTAAAGCTTCTTCATAAAACTCTTTGGCTTTAGTATGATTGTCTTGTTCTTTATAAACATTAGCTAAACTATTAAGACTTGTAGCCACATCAGGATGTCGATCTCCAAAATGTTTTTTCCGAATGGCTAAGGATTTTTTATAAAATACTTCGGCTTTAGCAGTATGGTCATCTTGTTCTTGATAAACACTGGCTAAAATATCAAAACTTGCAGCCAAATCAGGATGATCTACGCCAAGTATTTTCTTTTGAATTGGAATAGCCGCATCTAAGCGTAATTTTGCTTCTTCATATTTCCCCAGCCTATAATAAGCATTTGCTGCATTGACTAAAGACACAGCATAATTTTGTTTTTGTTCTCTTATTCCTTTGTATAGCTTTGCCGATTCTAAAAAACAATCAACCGCTTCTTGATAATGGGCAGAGTTTAACGCAGTTAATCCCGCCTCAAACTTTTCTTTTGCTACTCTCAAGCGTTTATTAAAATTCATGATTTAACCCCCTAAAATTTACTTAATACAAGACAAAAACGCAAATAACCAAACCGATTACCTGCGTTTTTGCCATAGTATAGCCTAAAAATAAAAACGAATTAACGCACTTGTGCGTTTAACTCTCCGCGTTGATAGCGGGTGGCCATGGTATCTAATGATAAGGGTTTGATTTTACCTGCCATTCCTGCGCAGCCGAAGGCTTCAAAACGCGCTTGACAGATTTCTTTCATCGCCTTCGTTGAGGCTTTTAAGAATTTACGTGGATCGAATTCTTTGCGATTCTCGTGTAAGAATTTACGCACCGCACCCGTTGAAGCCATACGCAAATCCGTGTCAATATTCACTTTACGCACGCCATGCTTAATGCCTTCGACGATTTCATTCACTGGCACGCCGTAAGTTTGTCCCATGTCGCCGCCGTAATTGTTGATGATTTCCAACCAATCTTGTGGCACAGAAGAAGAACCGTGCATGACCAAATGCGTGTTAGGCAAGCGGGCGTGAATCTCTTTAATACGACCGATGGCCAAAATATCGCCAGTGGGTGGACGAGTGAATTTATACGCGCCATGACTCGTGCCAATGGCAATCGCTAAAGCATCAACGCCTGTTTTTTTCACAAAATCAGCGGCTTCCTCAGGATCGGTTAATAACTGATCGTGGCTCAAATGGCCTTCGGCACCGCTGCCGTCTTCTTCGCCCGCCGTCCCTGTTTCCAGCGATCCCAAACAACCCAACTCACCTTCCACCGATACCCCGCCTGAGTGCGCCATATCCACCACTTGACGAGTGACATTGACGTTATACTCATACGTCGCTGGCGTTTTCATATCGGCCATCAAAGAACCGTCCATCATCACAGAAGTAAAACCGCTCTGAATCGAACGTAAACACACCGCTGGTTCACCGCCGTGATCTTGGTGTAAAACAATTGGAATATCAGGATACATTTCGGCAGCCGCAATCACCAAATGCCGCAAAAATGGCTCGCCCGCGTAAGACCGTGCGCCCGCAGAAGCCTGCAAAATCACAGGACTATCCACCGCCACCGCGGCTTGCATAATCGCTTGAATCTGCTCTAAATTATTCACATTGAACGCAGGCATTCCATAACCGTGTTCGGCGGCATGGTCTAACAACTGGCGTAAAGAAATAAGCATAAGTTCAACTCCCTTAAATTAAGTTCTTTATTAAAAGTGGTATTTGGCTCGGAATATTATTGTTATAAGTGATTCAGTCATTCATAAAACGATTTTATCTGAATCAGAATTTTTAGAAAAAACCAATTCTGATTCAGAAAAATTAAACCATCATGCAATAGGGAACAATTGTTGTTGTCCAACGCCGATAATTTTCATCACATTTGTGCCGCCGCTAATGCCTTTTAAATCGCCTTTGGTAATTAAAACCAAATCATGATCGCTGACAATACCGAATTGTTTTAATTTGTCCGTGACTTGACAATTTAATTCAATGGTATCTAAACAATTCAAATCAAATAAAACAGGATGCACACCGCGATATAAAGTCACTTTGCGACAGGTTTCAGCATGGCGCGAAAAGGCGAAAATGGGAATCATGGAATTAATCCGCGACATCCATAACACCGTTGATCCCGACTCCGTCAACGACGCAATCGCTTGAATATTCAAGTGATTAGCCACATACATCGAAGCCATCGCAATCGATTCATCGACTCGTCCGAAAGTGGCATCCACGCGATAATCGGATTTACGCGCCAAAGGTTGTTTTTCCGCTTCTCGACAGACGCGATCCATCGCTTTGACTGCTTTATCGGGATAACGCCCGGCTGCGGTTTCAGCCGACAACATGACTGCATCCGTGCCATCAAACACCGCATTCGCCACATCAGAGACTTCAGCGCGAGTGGGAATGGGATTGTCGATCATCGATTCCATCATTTGCGTGGCCGTAATCACCGCTTTATTGCAGTCGCGGGCTTTGCTGATCAACAACTTTTGCGCGGCAGGTAAAGCAGCATCTCCGATTTCTACGCCTAAATCTCCGCGGGCGACCATGATGGCATCGGAGGCTTTAATAATTTCTTCGTAGTTTTTCAGAGCTTCAGCCCGCTCAATTTTAGCGATTAAACCCGCACGGCTGCCGGTCGCTTCTAACAATTGCCGCGCTTGCTGCATATCATTGGCATCGCGGGGAAAGGAAATAGCGACGTAATCAACTTGTAATTCTGCGGCAACCAACAAATCTTGTCGATCTTTATGCGTCAAGGCTTCGGCCGATAAGCCACCGCCTTGGCGATTAATGCCTTTATTATTCGATAACACGCCGCCAACGAAGGTTTCACAATGGATTTCTACCCCGGCGACTCGTTTCACTTGCAACACAATGCGCCCGTCGTCTAATAACAAAATATCGCCTTTTTTCACATCATAAGGCAATTGTTTGTACGCCAAACCGACACGTTCTGTATTTCCCGCATCACTGGGACAAGCCGCGTCAAGAATAAACGGTTGACCTTCTTGCAACAAAATTTTGTCTTGTGCAAATCGCTCAATGCGAATTTTTGGCCCCTGTAAATCAGCAATAATACCGATGTGTCGCCATTCTAAAGCGGGCGATTCGCGTAAGGCTTTAACCCGTTCGCGGTGCGTATCCGCAGTGCCATGAGAAAAGTTTAAGCGCACTAAATTAACACCCGCTTCGATAATTTTCCCTAATATCAAGGGATTATCAGTGGCAGGGCCTAAAGTGGCGATGATTTTGGTACGACGGTGCATAGATGAAATAGCCTCGATTCCTTTGGGTAAAATAGAAAAGTCGAATTTTAGGCGACATTCATTATTATTATTGGGGATAATTAAGAATATAAAAAGCAAAGGGATAATGATTAGGGTTAAAAGTCAATTATCCCTTTTTTTCGGACAAAATTACTCTTGATAATTTGCCCGTTCTTCTAAAATAGCGACTGCGGGTAATGTTTTGCCTTCTAAGAATTCTAAGAAAGCCCCGCCGCCGGTAGACACATACGACACTTGTTTTTCAATGCCGTATTTATCAATGGCCGCTAATGTATCACCACCACCCGCAATGGAAAAAGCGGGACTGGCGGCAATGGTTTCTGCTAATACACGAGTGCCTGCGCTGAACTGCTCAAACTCGAATACGCCAACAGGGCCATTCCACACAATCGTGCCTGCTTTTTGTAAAATCTCGCGGAACATTTCAGCCGTTTTAGACCCGATGTCAAAAATCATATCATCATCGGCAACATCTTGAATTAACTTACATTCTGCGGGAGTAGATTCAGAAAAAGCCTTGCCTGTCACCACATCAATAGGCAGAGGAATATCACCGCCATTGGCGCGAGCAGCGGCCACTAATTTTTTCGCCTCTTCAATTAAATCTTTTTCATACAAAGACTTACCGATAGGATAACCCGCAGCCGCAATAAACGTATTGGCAATGCCACCGCCGACGATCAATTGATCGACAACTTTAGATAAAGACTCTAATACGGTTAATTTGCTGGATACTTTAGAACCGCCCACAATCGCCACCAATGGCCGCGCAGGTTGTGCCAAAGCACGGCCTAATGCGTCCAATTCTGCAACCAATAAGGGGCCAGCACAAGCAACAGGCGCGTATTTAGCCACGCCATGCGTGGAGGCTTGGGCGCGGTGTGCCGTGCCGAACGCATCCATCACATAAATATCACATAAGGCTGCCATTTTTTGGGCTAATGCGTCATTGTTCTTCGTCTCGCCCACTTCAAAACGCACATTTTCACAAATGACCAATTCGCCATCATTAATCTCAACCCCATTTAACCAATCTTTGGCTAAACGCACCGGCTGTTTTAATAAATCACTTAAATACTCGGCGACGGGTTTTAATGAAGATTCTTCGCTATAAACGCCTTCTTCAGGACGACCCAAATGCGACATCACCATGACTTTTGCGCCCGCTTTTAAGGCGTGTTCAATAGTCGGCAGCGAGGCACGAATTCGCGCATCACTGGTCACTTTGCCATTTTTCACGGGAACATTTAAATCTTCACGAATTAACACCCGCTTCCCATTTAAATCTAAATCCGTCATTTTAATAATTGGCATTATCGCTCCTATCAACATTGCACCGCTAACGCGGTGCGCATGGGTTAATTTTGGGATTTTAATGGGCTTTTATTACGCGCTCATTAATGCCACCGTGGTGTCTAACATTCGGTTAGAAAATCCCCACTCATTATCGTACCAAGATAACACTTTCACCAATGTTCCACCAATCACACGGGTTTGTGTGGAGTCGTAAGTGGAAGAGACGGAAGTGTGATTGAAATCAACCGACACCAACGGCGCAGTATTAAACGCTAAAATGCCTTTTAATGCGCCTTCAGAGGCTTCTTTAAGAATTTGGTCGATTTCTTCTTTAGAGGTGGCACGCGCCGCAACAAAGGTTAAATCCACCACAGACACGTTAATCGTCGGTACACGCATCGCAAAACCGTCTAATTTGCCGTTTAATTCAGGCAAAACTAAACCAACAGCCGCAGCCGCGCCCGTTTTCGTGGGGATCATGGATTGCGTTGCAGAACGCGCACGACGTAAGTCAGAGTGATACACGTCAGTCAACACTTGATCGTTGGTATACGCATGAATCGTGGTCATTAAACCGCTCACCACGCCAATTTTTTGGTGTAAAGGCTGCACCAAGGGGGCTAAACAGTTGGTCGTACAAGAAGCGTTAGAAATCACCGTGTGTTCGGGTTTTAACGTATTGTGATTTACACCGTAAACAATTGTCGCGTCCACATCGGCACCGCCGGGCGCGGAAATAATCACTTTCTTTGCGCCGCCTTTTAAATGTGCGCTGGCTTTTTCTTTACTGGTAAATAAGCCCGTGCATTCATAAACCACATCCACGCCCATTTCGCCCCAAGGTAAATTGGCAGGATTGCGCTCAGAAAGAACGCGAACACGGTCGCCATTCACCACCATTGAATCCCCATCCACAGACACAGAACCATTAAAACGACCGTGTGCAGTGTCATATTGGGTTAAATGCGCATTGGTTTTGGCATCGCCTAAATCATTGACCGCGACGATTTGAATTTGATCCGTACGGTTAGATTCATACAGCGCACGCATGACATTACGGCCGATGCGTCCATATCCATTAATTGCAACTTTAATTGCCATTGGGTTATTCTCCTATCTGTTCTTATCGGGTTATGAAATCAGGGAAATGCTGAAAAAAACACTGTTTTTTCTCAATGAGTAAAAAACTTATCCTATTCGCTTTTCTCAAAATAACAAAAAAGTGTTTTTAGAGCAAAGATTGTACCGCGGTGACAACGGCTTCAGAGGTGAGTCCAAAGTATTTCATCAACTCTCCGCCGGGCGCGGATTCGCCAAACGTGTTGACTCCGATCACTTTACCATTGAATCCCACATATTTTAACCAATAATCCGTCACACCGGCTTCTACAGCGACGCGGGCTTGCACGGAGGGGGGCAACACGGCTTCTCGATAGCTGGCTTCTTGTGCGTCAAAAATCTCCGCACAAGGCATGGAAACCACGCGCACCGCACGCCCAGCCGCATTTAATTGCTGTGCCGCGGTCATGGCTAAACCGACTTCTGATCCCGTCGCAATAATGATGGCTTCGGGGGTTTTTTCGGGTTCTAACAAAATGTAGCCGCCACGTTCAATGTCAGCGATTTGTTGTGCGCTGCGGGTTTGGTGGGGCAGATTTTGCCGTGAAAAAATCAAGCAACTGGGTGCAGTTTGACGTTCAATGGCGCATTTCCATGAAATCGCCGATTCTACCGCGTCACACGGCCGCCATACTGCCATACGAGGAATCATACGCAAAGTGGCCACTTGTTCCACAGGTTGATGTGTGGGGCCGTCTTCGCCCAAGCCAATAGAATCATGCGTGAATACGAAAATATTACGCGCTTTCATCAAAGCGGCCATTCTTAACGCATTACGCGCATATTCGGAAAACATGAGGAAAGTCGCCACATAAGGAATAAATCCACCGTGTAAACTGATTCCGTTGGCAATGGCTGACATACCGAATTCGCGCACACCGTAATGAATATAATTGCCACTGGCTTCGCGTTGAATACCTTTTGCGCCCGGCCATAAGGTTAAATTAGACCCGGCCAAATCGGCAGAACCGCCCATTAATTCGGGCAATAAGGGTGCAAATCCGGTAATGGCATTTTGTGAGGCTTTACGGCTGGCGATGGTGGCGGCTTGTGCGTTGACTTTTTCCACAAATGCGGCCGATTCTTGCGCCCAATTTGCGGGCAATTCGCCTTGCATTCGACGGGTAAATTCAGTGGCTAATTCGGGATGGGCTTTGGCATATTGGGCAAATTTTTCTTCCCAACTTTCTTGGGCTTGTTTGCCTTTATCATTAGCACGCCAATGCGCATAAATCTCTTCAGGAATCACAAAAGGTTCGTGTGGCCAGCCGATGGCTTGACGGGTTAAAGCGATTTCATCATTGCCCAAAGGTGCGCCGTGGCATTCTTCTTTACCTTGTTTATTGGGCGATCCCCAACCGATAATGGTTTGACAACACAATAAACTGGGTTTATCGGTTACGGCTTGAGCAGCTTCAATGGCGGCTTTAATCGCTTGGGGATCATGGCCGTCAATTTTCGGAATCACATGCCAACCATAGGCTTCAAATCGCTTAGGCGTATCATCGGTAAACCAATCGTGAACTTCTCCGTCAATAGAGATGCCATTATCGTCATAAAACGCAATTAATTTACCCAATTTTAACGTGCCAGCCAATGAGCAGGCTTCATGAGAAATTCCTTCCATCATGCAACCATCACCTAAAAAAACATAAGTGTGATGATTCACAATCTCATAATTGGGACGATTAAATTGTGCGGCTAAGGTTTTTTCTGCAATGGCAAAGCCGACCGCATTTGTGATACCTTGTCCTAAGGGGCCGGTGGTGGTTTCGACACCGGGAGTGTAACCGTATTCTGGATGGCCGGGAGTTTTGGAATGGAGTTGGCGAAATTGTTTTAAATCATCAATGCTCAGGTCGTAACCGCTTAAATGTAGTAATGAATACACTAACATAGAGCCGTGACCATTAGACAGCACAAAACGGTCTCGATCTGCCCATTTGGGGTCATTGGGATTATGCCGTAAAAAATCGTTCCACAGCACTTCAGCAATATCCGCCATACCCATAGGGGCACCGGGGTGGCCGGAGTTGGCTTTTTGTACGGCATCCATGCTGAGGGCGCGAATGGCGTTAGCGAGTTCTCTACGCGATGGCATAAAAATTCTCCTCGGTTGGTATTGAAGCAAAAACAACAAGGGAAAAAGGCTGGCACTGTAGGCAATCAATAGCCGATTTGCAACTTTTTTTCGGGGTTGATTGTGCTTTGATGGTTGAGTTAGGTTTAATTATTTTAAAACAGAGTGTTAGCCATGAGAGCGAAACATGACCCATTCTGTTTGAAGCGCGCTATTCATCAGTAAATAAGAATAATCTAATATTGTCAACACCACGTCCGCTGTGATGATTGCACTTGTGTTTGGGGACAAAACAACTTCGTGGCAGTATAGCATTATTATGCCATATCCTTATCAAAATGCCACGAAATTTTATGTTAGTGCTTGTTTTAACAAATAAATTTTAGTTATGGAAAGGATAAGTTTGTCTTTGTTGAAAGACAATCAACGTAGAAGTTATTGAGGTGAAGAGGATTTTTAGAAAGTCAGCGTCCATTCTTCTGAGGAAAGCCCGACTTGTTTAACCGCTTGAATACAGAAAGTATAAATTCTTTTTCCCGGCATATTTTTTTCTGCATAATAGCCATTATTAAGTAAAACAGGTCTTCTAAAACGAGACGAATCTTTTCCTAAGAAATGGGGATAATTTTCAGCCAATTGAACAAATTGTTCAGGTTCTAATTCTGCGATTTTATTTAAAGTAAATACCAACACTTCTGCCCACGTTTTTACAGACAAGGTATCGCCCGATAGGCTTATGGAAAGGGGACTTTTACCGGTCACATTATTGGCATTCTGATGAGAAGAATCACGATCACCAAAATAAGGCCAAACTTTTAAAGCCAATTCTGCCAAATATTCTGCACGTTTTTCTATTTCTTCCGCATTCCAAACAGAAATATTTTTAAAATATTTATTTAGCTCCAAATGGCTTTCTTGCAATTTTTCTTTTTTATCAGGAAAGGGGAGATTAGACAATTGTGAATTGTAACCTGTTAAAGTTAAATTACCGAGCGTATGCTTGTACAATTCGTGAATCGTTTCCCATTCTCCGCCTAAATGGGTTTGCCACCAAGTTTGATTTTCAATGTGTTGTGGCAAAATATGTTCAATTGACAAGTTATCAAAATCGACGGGTTCTTGATGTTTAAAAGCGGATTCAAGGCTATTTAAAAGCAATCGCGGGCGACGTTTTCTATCTCCGACATAAATTTGTTATATTTATCTTTTGATTTATAGTTTGCCGTCAAATTCATTGGCTGTTAGAATCCAAGCATTATCCCGCAGGACACATACGGATTATTTATGAAACTACAATATAAACTGCCTTTATCGTTTAATCTGATCGTATTGTTATCAGTATTATTAACCAGTGGATTTGCCATTCACTATTTTAATAAAACTTTAGAACAACAAGCCTACCAAATATTAGATGAGAAAGCGGATGTGGCTTGGCTGATTTATCAAAAACAATTAGAACACATTGGTAATAACGCCAAACATATTGCTTATGATACCAGCTTGCAAAAATCATTGGCCGAAAAAAACTTTTTCGGTATTGAACAATTATTAGAGCGGCTTTTAAAAGATAAGCATATTTATCATGCGACGTTATTGCAACTCGATGAGCAACATGTGACGATTCTTGATATAGAAGGTCATATTGTGGCGCAAATTGGCTTAGAAAATTATCCGCTATTCAGTTACCATTTATCGAATTTGGATGTGAATAATCCGTTATTACAACGTGCGTTATTGGAGAGAAAATTATTAATTTTTCCAGAACTGATTGCAGGCAGCCCTATTGTGAGTTTATCGGCAGTAATGCCCATAGTGAAAAAAGAACAAATTGATGCCTTTAATGAAAAAACCAGTTTAATTGGTTTGGTATTATTGCGCAGCGTGTTGCAAAATAATGTCGAATTAACCCAACAAATTAGTGAATTATTAGGCGTAAGCAGCGCGATTTATCAAGATGCCCGTCCTATTTCTAGTTCACATTCTTTATCGCCACTGAATGAGCAGCGTTACGCGCAAATTTTACAAGGACAATTAGAACAAACAGGCTATTTTGAAAAGGGACAATTACTCAGTCGTTTTTTCCCGTTAAAAGATGTATCGGGAGAACCCATTGCTGCATTAGGTATTCATTTGCAAGCGGATCAATACGTGGATACCGCGCATAAAGTGATTCAAGATTTATTGTGGATGACGTTATTGTGTTTAATAGGAACATTATTATTGTCTTTTGTGATTTTGCGTAGCATTTTACATCCTGCTCGACAATTATTAGAAGGTGTTAATCGCATTCATGCGGGAGAATTGCAACATCGCATTGTGGTTTCTGCGCATGATGAATTGGGTTTATTAGGTAAAGCATTTAATGATATGGCGAATCGTTTAAGCGAGTCGTTTAATTTATTAGAACAGCGCATTCAAAACGCCACAGAAAAATTGCATCATACCCTAGTTCATCAACGTTCTATTATGGACACTATGACTGATGGATTATTGGTGACAGATACTGATAATCATATTGTGCTTTATAACTCTGCATTTGAAAAACTTTTTCCTAATTATCCGCCCGTATTAGGTGGTCATTGTTCTGAAGTGTGCAGTCCTGAATTGCAACAATTAATTCGACAAGCACAAAATGAGCAAATTGTGACCACCGTAGAAATTATTCCTTTGTCTAATATGCGCATTGGCAATGCAGTGGCCGCGCCTATTTTCCAAGCCATTGAACTCAATACACCCATTCCAGAAATTGCAGAAGAATATAGTGGTTTAGTGGTTTTAGTGCGCGACATTACGGCACAAAAACAAGTTGAATATGAATTAGCCGAAGAGAAAAACCGCGCCGAACAAGCCCGTGCCGAAGCCGAAGTGGCCAATCAAGCTAAAAGTGTTTTCTTAGCCAATATGAGCCATGAATTAAGAACGCCATTAAATGGAATTTTAGGCTATGCCCAAATTTTGTTACGCGATCCCCAATTGACGAAAAAGCAATTAGAAGGCGTGGAAATTATTCGTCGTAGCGGGGATTATTTATTGACTTTGATTAACGATATTTTAGATTTATCTCGTATCGAAGCCAATCGTATTGAATTATACGTGACTGATATTATTTTTAGTGATTTTTTAAACGATATTGTTGAGCTATTTAAAATTCGTGCTGAACAAAAAGGCATTGCTTTTATTTATGAGCAATTGTCACAATTACCGCAAGGCATTCGCGGAGATGAAAAGCGATTACGGCAGATTTTAATTAATCTATTGGGTAATGCGGTTAAATTTACAGAACAAGGTGGCATTACTTTTAAAGTGGGTTATTTTGAGAAAAAATTGCGTTTTCAAATCGAAGATACAGGCATTGGCATTGCTGATGAAGATTTAGAAAAGATATTTCAGGCTTTTGAGCAAGCGGGTGATCAAAATTATCGCGCACAAGGGACGGGTTTAGGTTTAGCCATTACCAAGCGTTTGGTGGAAATGATGGGTGGTGAATTAAAGGTAGAAAGCCATTTGCATCAAGGCACGACATTTTGGTTTTGTTTAGAACTTCCCGAAGTGTCAGAATTAATTCCTAGTAAAATGACCCAAATTCCTGTTATTACGGGTTATGAAGGGACGCGGCGACATATTTTAATGATTGATGATCGTTGGGAAAATCGTTCCGTCATGCACAATTTATTAATTCCGCTCGGTTTTAGTTTAGACGAAGCAGAAAATGGAGAGGAAGGGCTGCGTAAAGCCATTGAGAAAACGCCTGATTTAATTATCACGGATTTAGTGATGCCTGTTTTAGACGGCTTTGAAGTGGCGCGGCGGGCGCGTCAACATCCCGCGTTAAAACATATCCCAATTATCGCCGCATCAGCCAGTGTATTTGATTATCATCAGCAAGAAAGTTTTGCCGCGGGTTGTAATGAATTTATTGCTAAACCTGTGCGTTTTGATATATTGCTGAATGCTTTAGAAAAGCATTTAAATTTGCAATGGATTTATGATCATCGAGATGATTTAATTCATCTTCCTTTGCTGGATGAAACGGTAGCCATGAGCGAATTGGATAGCGAAGAAAGTAAAGAATTATTAACGCCACAACAAGCGACGATGTTGCATCAATTAATTTTAATGGGAGATATTGCAGGCATTATTGATAAAGCGGAATCGATTATTGCTGAATCTCCGAAAGCAACTTTATTGATGCAGCGTATTTGTCGTTATGCACAACAATTTGAAGATGATAAAATCATGACGTTATTAAAATCTTATTTAGATGCGCAACAGGAAGAAAAATAAATGGATGCTGCACATGAATTGATCCCCGTTATTGTGTTGTTATCGGCAGGTTTATTGGGGGTTTTGCTGATGCAATTATTTAAAATGACTTCGATTTTGGGTTATTTTTTAGCGGGTATTTTAATTGGTCCGCATATTTTGGGAATTGTGGACGAATCGGAGTTGATTATTTTCTTAGCGGAATTGGGCGTGGTGTTTCTCATGTTCGATATTGGGCTGCATTTGTCCTTAGAGCGTTTATGGGAAGGGCGACGGCAATTTTTAGGCTATGGTTTGGGGCAGATGCTCAGTGCGGGTTTATTGTTTTTTGCTGTGGCTTTGGCTTTGGGACAATCTTTAGAAGCCTCTTTCATTATTGCGGGTGGATTGGCTTTATCTTCTACTGCCATTGTGTTGCAATTATTGAGTGAACAAGAAGAAACCACCAGCCCTGTGGGTCGTTCAGCCACGCATATTTTAATCTTTCAAGATATTGCGGTTGTTTTCTTATTAATTCTGGTGATGGTTTTAAGTGACAGCACGGTGTCATTAATTCATTCTTTAGGTTTAGCATTAATCAAAGCGATTGCCGTTTTAGTGATTGTTTTCTTAGTGGGGCAATATTTGTTAAAACCTGTATTAAGTTGGATTAATCATTTTAACAGTATGGAATTATTTACCACTGCTATTTTATTAATTGTTTTAGGTACAGCAGCGGCAACGGGATTTGCAGGGCTTTCTTTACCTTTAGGGGCATTTTTAGCGGGTTTAATGATTTCAGAAACCGAATTTCGTTATCAAGTGCAAGCGGAAATTCAACCGTTCCGTAATTTATTATTAGGCTTATTTTTTATTACGGTGGGATTAGCCCTTGATTTAAGCGTTATTACTGAATATGCGTTTACTATAGCGGCAATGGTTTTGGTGTTATTTATCTTTAAAATCAGTACATTATGGTTAGTCGCTCGTTTAAGCGGTGGCAGTCCTAGTTTTTCTATGCGCTTGGCAATATTATTAGGGCAAGGGGGGGAATTTGCTTTAGTTTTATTTGGAGTCGCGGTACAAGATCGTTTATTGGATAATTTAACCGCACAATTATTAATGGCAACGATTGGCATTAGTTTTATTTTAACGCCATTTTTGGTGCAGTTCAGCCACCGCTTATCTTGTCGTTTAGCGCAAACAGAATGCAACATTATAAAGGATAATGTGTGTCGGGGACGGGTTTTTATTGCGGGATTTGGTAGAGTGGGACAAATCTTGGCGCGGGTGTTAGAAACAGAAAATATTGCTTATACGGCATTAGATCGAGATCGGGAGCGCATTGCTAAGGGATTAAGCGAAGGTTTTAATGTGGCGTTTGGTGATCCAATACAGCCAAAAATTTTAACCTCTGCGGGTGCTGAAAAAGCCTCAGCCATTGTTATTGCGATTGATAGTATGTCTTGTACTAAAAGTATTGTCGATTGGTTAAAACAAAAGCAGGAACATATTCCTATTTTTATTCACACGTGCAATCCCGAAGATTTAGAAAATTTAAAACGCATTAATGCGAAGATTGTTATTGATGTGGATACTTCAGGTTATGCGTTATGCAGCGCGGTATTAAAACATTTTAATGTCAGTGAGGCACAAATTGAAGCCCATTTACGCTTATTAAAAGCCGAAGCTGAACATGATTTTGAGTATTTGCAACAGCGATTTGGTTAGGTTTTATTTGCCTTGTTGAGTGTTTTCATTATGACTGAAGATCAAATTCAAGATTTCGCTCGTTTGGAAAAAAGCTATCAAGCTGTTTTTGATAATAATGCCAGACCTGAGCATCGTTCAATGGATTGTCGTAAATTCGCTGAGGCAATTTGTCGGCGTTTATATGTGCAGGAAATGCGTAAACAGCCTGATAAGCTCATGACTTTAAAGAGCTACTTAGATTTTTTTAGGAATAAACAATTGCCATTGGCTTATATTTATCCCCAAATAGAAACTATCCAAAATTTGGGTAATTACGCAGGTCATGATCAGCATGAGGAAGAGCCAATTACACTGGGTTATATTCAACCTGCTTTAAGTGCAGTTGATGTGTTAATGAATTGGTATGTTAAGAAGAAATTACAACGAAATGATTGGTTATTTGTTCAAGGGGTTAAAAAAGAAGAAAACCTCGCCAAGCCAGTTCAAGAAAATAAACCAGCACCCGCTTTAGAATTACCCAATATAAAGCCGCCAGAAAGCAAAGCGGATAATAAAGCGGTATCCTCAACCCTAATTAAAGACCGCTATCGCGATAACGGCGACGGCACTATAACCGACATCAAAACCAATCTTCAGTGGATGCGCTGCCTAATTGGACAAGAATGGCAGGATGGACGCTGTCAGGGAGAAGCACAGGAAATGAATTGGCATAACGCGCAGAAACTGAAGATCAACTTTGCAGGATATAACGACTGGCGAGTGGCGACAATTGAGGAACTGCTCAGCCAGCAATTCTCAATTTAAACCCTACCAAGCAACTCAAGAATTACGCCTAGAGAGGGCTTCAAGCATAAAATCGGTCAAATGCTGCCAACTATCGAATACTAAATATTGCATCAGGGTGCGTAACTGCTCAAAAAATGTGCGTCTTGATGGACACAAAAGACGTACTTTTTCATAGGTCTCATCCAAGTATTCTAGCATCGTATGCGTTAAATAAGCCAATAAAATCAACGTAGCCAGTAAGTTAGATAAGTGTTGCTTACCATGACCAAAGTTATGCTCAAAATGATAGCCGTTATTCTTTAGAATATTGTTGTTTTCATTTTCTATTTTCCAACGCGCTCTCGCTGCATCTGTCAGTTCTGCAAGGTTTTTTTCTGTTATTTTATGGGTGGTTATCCAGCTATTTTTGTATTTTTGCTTCCCTTGTCCATCAATTTCTACCAACTCGAACCAATTAACCATTAACGCATCGTTACCATCACGCAAAGGAACTTGATTCATGTAACGATAATGTCGGGTTGTTCGTTGTTTTCCGTGTTTATGATGGGTTTGTAGCGACTGTATTTTGTTCATTTGCTCAAATTCAGACAGCCACTCATGAGTTGTTTGATGAGAGTTTGGCTTGCAAGAAGTAATAATATCAAAGCCTTGCGCAATGGCTTTTTCAAAAAAAGGCTGATGCGCAAACAAATCATCCCCTAACAAAGTGGCTTGCCACAAGCTGTAATATTTACCCCAGTTGTCCAACCAACGTTTTGCCGCATTAATTTCGCAATCTTGTTTTTCTGCGCCATCTTGTGCCTGAATAAATTCAGGCGGCAGCGGTATCACGCGGGACTGTCCATGTGCAACGATAACGGGAGTTAATGCACTATGTCGATATAAAACTTTACCGTTAACCAAATCTTTTTTTAAACAACATGGACAAGAAATCTTTTGAGAACTGAAAAAATCAGTGCCATCCAAAGCAATAAATAATCCATTGTTTTTACTCATGAAGTTTTGTAAAAAACCATTATCATAGAGAAATTGATTAAGCTCAAAAAATAGTGGATAAATTTCGGTTTCAGGAACAGTATCCAGTAAATTACGAATTTGATTCATACTGGGGATTTTATGTATGCCAAAAATACTTTGGGCGTTATTTTTCCCGTGTGCTTTTTCCATTCGAGTTTGATAATCGAGAAAAGAAGAGCTTTGTGTGAAAAAAACAGAAAAAGCACTCAAAAAAGCATCACTCATGCTATATTTAAGGTTGTTCGCTGTTTTAGTCTTACGACTATCAGACAAATTTTCAGACATTTCTATTATTCGACCAATCAGGTAGTCAAAAAAATAGTGCTGATTTTTTTGGAAAAATGCTTCGAGTTTGTTCATCATCTTTACTTTCAATCAGTTATAAAAACATTGTTGGTTGTAAGGGTTTAAATTGAGAATTGCTGCTGCTCAGCTTGATTTACTGTAGCAGCGGGAAACCTGCTTATTTTCCAAATAATGGCGAAGGGTGTAAGGGTAGCTATCAGCGTCCGACCTTGGTGCAAGAAGTGTTTCCTGACTCACCTGCATCGGTTGTTTGGTCTGGTTCGCCCGTTTCTGACGATTCTCGTAATGCGTGGAACATAGACTTCGGTGATGGTCATGAATGTAGAATCTTCCGCTCCTTTAGCCGTCACGTTCGCTTAGTGCGCGGCGGACAGTGATTTGCATTTTTTCTTATTATTTTGTCTGAATCAGAATTTTCAGACACAAGGATTTTCAGAATTAATCCGTTCTTAAAATAATTTTTCTTCAATTCTGGAAATTTTGAAATTCTGTAAATTCTGATTCAGACAATCCCCTCAAGCCGCAGTCAATTGACTGGCCAATAAAGCCATTTCTAAAGCCAACCAATCGGGTTGTCGGCCGATTTTGCTAATAAATTCAATACGGCTATTTTCACTGTCATTAAGCGTTTTTATTTCCACATCCTGCCCGACACAATTAAACAATTGCCATTCATCATTATTTAATTGAAAAATGCCTTTGGCGCGTTCAATTTCAATATCGCGTGCATTTAAAGCATCAAATAAAGCCATTAATGCTGCCTTAGAAAAACGCGTGCCTTTAGGAAAAATCCAACCACAGGCAAATCGACCTTCGCCTTGACTTTCATAACGTTGTGGACAAGGCGCGGGAACAGGTCTAAAAGAAATATGTCCTAATAAAGTATCAGTTTTTGTGCTTGAATTCGAGCCGTTTTGTTTTAACGTCGGAACAACAGAAGGGGATAATCGACCTGCTTTTAATGACAAATCTAAATAATCTAATGGAAAGCGGCCATATTCGGTTTCAATAATCGCCTGTTTTTCGGGTAAAGTCTCTAAAAAATCACGCAACTGTTTAATGTGCGCCCGATCCGCCACATCGCATTTATTAATCACAATCACATCTGCTGATAATAACTGATCATAATAAACAGGCGATTTATGCACTAATTCTAAACTAAATTGACGCGGATCAACCAGCGTAATAGAAGCATTTAAATCGAGGGCTTGACTTAACCAAGTATTGCTTAATGTTTTGACTAAACCTTTTAAATGGCCAATGCCTGTGGGTTCAATTAACAATCGATCAGGACGTGCTTGGCGAATAAAGCGCGGCAACACCGTTTGAAAGTGCATCCCCACCGCACAACACAAGCAGCCACCAGGGATTTCCTGCACCAATGCGCCTTCATCACCATTTTGCAGCGCAGCCCCGTCAATGCCGACGCGGCCAAATTCATTGACGACCACTGCCCAGCGTTCTTTGCGACGGCTGGCTTCATTTAATAAATGGGTAATGGCCGTGGTTTTGCCAACCCCTAAAAAACCGCTAATTAATGTTGTAGGAATATGTGCTATCATGAGTCGTAAAACCGCATTTTATTGTTAGGATAAAGATAATGAGCATTGCTGATTGGCCAGAAGATGACCGACCCAGAGAAAAGTTACTCACTCGCGGAGCAAATGCACTCACCGATGCCGAATTATTGGCCATCTTTTTGCGCACGGGAACAAAAGGCAAAAGCGCATTAGATTTAGCCACTGATTTATTAAACGAATTTGGCGATTTACGCAGTTTATTAAGTGCCTCACAAACTCGTTTTTGTGAAGCCAAAGGATTAGGCCCCGCAAAATTTGTACAATTACAAGCCTGTTTAGAATTAAGTCGGCGATATTTAAAACATTGTATGCAGCGTGGTACTGTGATTGAACATTCTCAAGATGTTCAGAACTATTTAATTAGCGAATTAGGTGGCCGTTTAGATGAAGTATTTGGCTGCTTATTTTTAGATAATAAAAATCGAGTGATTCGCTTTGAAGAATTATTTCAAGGGACACTAGACAGTGCCAATGTTTATCCGCGGGTGGTGGCGCGACGCGCTTTAGAATTAAATGCTGCTGCCATTATTCTCACCCACAATCATCCCTCTGGCGTAGCAGAGCCGAGTCGTGCCGATATTGCCATGACGCATACTTTACAAAAAGCCTTACAATTGCTCAATATTCGCGTGCTGGATCACTTGATCATTGGCGATGGTTATGCGATTTCATTGGCAGAGCGTCAATTATTAGTACCAAAATAAAGTTATTATTGTCTTATTAAATACTGAAATGGCGCAAATAAAAATAAGGAATAACACCTATTGTTATGGGTTATTCCTTATTAGTAAAACGACAAATTGGAATGAAAAACAAATTATTGTAAAATTCATTTTGCATTCCAGTCAATAATTATTGCTGTGCTTCGGCTAATGCGGTCTTTAATAAATGACGTTGCCACGGATGATCATTATCGGCAAAAGCCAAGAAATTGGGATTTAATAATGAGCGTTTGGTATTATAACGCAAGGGATTAAGTGACATATCGGTTAAATGTCCGCCTGCCTCCTCAAGAATACATTGTGCTGCTGCCGTATCCCATTCCGAAGTCAAACCGAAACACGGATAAATATCCGCAGCCCCTTCAGCCACTAAACACGATTTTAACGAACTGCCCACGCTTAACAATTGCGTTTGTTCGCCCAAAGAAGACACCAAAGATTGCACTTTAGGACTGTAGCGCGAATAACTGCCCGCGACGACAATCCGATTTTCTGGCATGGCGCGGGTTTGAATGACGTGAGGTAAATGCCCCGGTAGCTGTTTGTAACTGCCGCCTTGATTGTAAGCGTAGTATAAAACACCGCTGACAGGCGCGTAAATCACCCCTAAAACGGGTTTTTGATCTACGATAAGGGCAATATTGACCGTAAAATGATCGCGGCGATGGACAAATTCTAACGTGCCATCTAAGGGATCGACCAACCAATAACGGCTCCATTGTTCGCGCTCAAGATATGAAACGTGAGCGGATTCTTCTGATAAAATGGGCAGTTCTGGAGTCAATGCGCTAAGGGCTTCGACAATAATACGATGTGCGGCAATATCAGCCGAAGTCACCGGCGAGCCATCGGGCTTGTGCCAAATGTCAAACGGGGTATTGTATAACTGAAGAATGCGCTCGCCCGCTTGGCGTGCAATATCGCTGCTGGCTTCGGTCAACTGAGCGAGTTCACTGAGTCCAGTGTCTTGACTTTCGTACTCTGTCGGGTCGGGATCGGACTCGCTGATTTGGCATAACATGATAAAAACTCCTAAAAAATCGGCGTTGCACCATTGGGTGACATGTATTCATTGCTGTCGTGTTGGTATTCAACTGCGCTCACCTCGATGTGTAGCATTAATACGACATTTAATGGTAGATATACCACACTCTTTAGAAAAAAACAACTTTAATCACAGATGATTTTTGTGCTTATGGTAAAACCTACTTTAAGCGTGATAAAAGACAGACAATTTGTCGAGTAAATTTGTTGTATTTGTCCGAACTTTCCGACAATCGGTTGTGATAACACGGTGAATTATCGCGGTTATTTTTTGCAGGTGAAATAAAAACTAAGCAATATATGCGATTGCTGTGCCATATCAAAATGATTTTATATTACATTAATAGCACATTAAGGAAATTAATTATAATGGCAAAAATTAAACGGGCTTTAATTAGCGTTTCGGATAAAACAGGAATTATCGCATTTGCGCGTGCGTTGCGGGAATGGAATGTTGAGATTTTATCCACAGGTGGCACGGCTAAGTTATTGCTTGACAATGGGATTTCTGTGCTAGAAGTGGCTGATTACACGGGTTTTCCTGAAATGATGGATGGACGGGTCAAAACTTTACATCCAAAGATTCACGGTGGTTTATTGGGGCGGCGCGGGGTAGATGATGCCGTGATGCAGGCGCATGACATTCAAGCCATTGATTTAGTTGTGGTTAATTTGTATCCTTTTGAACAAACCATTGCGAATCCTGATTGTGATTTAGCCACGGCGATTGAGAATATTGATATTGGTGGCCCTGCGATGTTGCGTTCTGCGGCCAAGAATCATCACGCGGTGACGGTGGTCGTCGATGCCAGTGATTACGGTAGGGTGATGGCGGAATTATCCAGTTTAGATGGGGAAGTTTCTGATAACACACGCTTTTATTTAGCGCGTAAAGTATTCGCTCATACTGCGCGTTATGACGGTGCCATTGCCAATTATTTGGGCAGTTTGCCTGAAAATGGGGAAATTCATACGTTTCCACCCGAATTGTCTTTGCAATATCGAAAAGTGCAAGATATGCGTTATGGGGAGAATCCGCATCAAAAAGCGGCATTTTATGCAGAACACCAGCCCGCTGAAGCCAGTGTGGCCACCGCGCAACAGTTACAAGGCAAAGAATTGTCATATAACAACGTCGCGGACACGGATGCGGCGTTGGAATGTGTGAAATCGTTTGACGCGCCCGCTTGTGTGATTGTAAAACACGCTAATCCCTGCGGAGTCGCAGTCGCAGAGACGATTTTAGCGGCTTATGAACGCGCTTATCGTACCGATCCCACGTCGGCTTTTGGTGGAATTATCGCGTTTAATCGCCCTTTAGACGCGCAAACCGCCAAAACAATTATTGATCGGCAATTTGTAGAAGTGATTATTGCGCCTTCGGTGGATACGGCGGCGCGTCAAGTGTTGGCCAGTAAAAATAATGTGCGGGTATTGGCGTGTGGGGAGTGGGCGCGTCCGGTGGCATCCTATGACTTTAAGCGCGTCGTTGGCGGTTTATTGGTACAAGAGCGAGATTTAGGCGAACGAATTCGTGAGCAATTACAAGTCGTTAGCCATCGTCAACCCAGTGATGCGGAATGGTCAGATTTGTTATTTGCGTGGAAAGTGGTTAAATTCGTCAAATCCAATGCCATTGTTTACTGCCAAAAAGGCATGACGATTGGCATCGGCGCAGGACAAATGAGCCGAGTTTACAGCGCGAAAATCGCTGGCATCAAGGCTGCTGATGAGCAATTGACTGTGGCGGGGTCTGTGATGGCTTCGGATGCGTTTTTTCCCTTTCGGGACGGAATCGATTCTGCGGCCGCGTCAGGAATTACCGCTGTGATTCAGCCCGGTGGCTCTGTGCGAGACAGTGAAGTGATCGCCGCCGCTAATGAACATGGTATGACAATGGTGTTTACGGGAATGCGGCATTTTAGACACTAAAAATAATTCGTTTTTTTCATAGAGAACTGCTTAATATGCGCTTACAATTTGTTTTACCGCTGTTTTTGTTTGGTTTATCTGCTCCGCTTCATGCGGATTTATCTTTGTCCACACAATCTACGTCGATGACTCCAGCGTTGACCCGTGGGGATTTAACGTCTGATCCGCAATTGCCAGATGTGGCTAAACGCGATTCGCGGACTCGCTGGTTAATTGGGGGCTATGCGGGGGTGATTGCGACTTATGGTTTTTTATCGTGGTGGAATAAGGACGTTGAACGACATGTTTTACAACCAGATGGCACGGTGACAACAGAAACGTTCTCTAATCGCAGTTCTTTTCGGGTCAACAATGAAGGTTGGTTTGGTGAGGACAGTCCCAACGGCGGCGCGGATAAATTAGGCCATTTTTATTCCAGTTATTTAGGCACTCGTTTAATGGCGCAAACTTTCCAATGGGCAGGACACGATGCCCAAACCGCTGCCAAAATCGCGGGTTGGACGGCAGGCAGTGTGATGTTGGGGGTGGAAATTATGGATGGATTTAGCTTGGAATATGGCTTTTCTAAAGAAGATTTGGTGATGAATTTGGGCGGAGTCGCTTTGGGCGCGTGGTTTGAATTGCGTCCTGATTTAGACGAAAAATTTGATGTGCGTTTTCATTACTGGCGATCCGATGATGCAAAGTTATTGGGCGATGGCGATCCGATCTCGGATTATTCGGGACAAACGTATTTATTTATCACCAAAGCCGCGGGATTTAATGCGCTACGGGATAAACCGATTTTGCGTTATTTAGAATTGGCTTTAGGTTACGGCTCGCGGGGGTATCAGCCAAACCCCGGCCAGTTCGCCGAACAATTCCCTAAAGAAAGAAATATTTACGTGGGCTTATCGTTGAATTTGAATCAGGTGTTGAATGACACGCTATTTCGTCACCAAACCCAACCCAGCACCACTAAAAAGGTGTTAGAAACGACTTTGGAATATTTACAAATGCCCGGTACTGCATTGTTGTACGAATATCATTTGTAAGGTGGGGAAAACAGAGCGATGGGAAAGGGGAAAAGTACGAAAAATACGACGTTTCCCCTTTTTTGTCCTTAATGAATAATACGTTTTGTGGCGATAGAATCAGGTAAATCATCCCCTTCCGTAGAAGCACTATAGAAACTCGGCTGCCACTTGGGTTGTTTTACGTTGGAGACCTCGGGGGTAACGGGTTGTAATCTTAACATCAACTCGTAGGCCGACTCAGGGTCTGCGGGTACGATTTGGCGATGTTGCTTTTTCATAACTCAACTCCTTAGTGACTTTCATCGGGTGGGTCAAACGTGTCAGCCACGCTTCACTTGAATCTGAGGAAAAGTCAGCAATAAACATACCTAATTAGGGATAAATGCAAGTCACTGAGTCAACATCACTGCGCCTCCGTGGCAAACGGCATTTCCTCGCTTGCTCAACAGTGATTTGAATGATCTTATCATAACACCTTTTCATTTTTTATTGCACGATTTATCGCTTAAACGGGGCTTGATGCACGATAATCGTGCAGCGTACTTTCTTTGCCCCTATAATGCACCTGAAAATAGTCGCATTAATCGTTGTATTTATACAGTATGCTGCACTGCGTAAATAGACAGCGTTCGATTATTTTGAGTTTATGTCTAACATTAAATTTAACTTTTTGAATGTAAAGTAAAATAAAACATAAAGGATTTCTTTACCGTATGTTTGAATTACCAAAAACACCGCAGAATATGCTGGTTTTATTCGGCTTGGGCATTCGTTTATTTCAAGCGAGTTTTAAAGTTGTTTTACCTACGATTTTAATGGTTGCTTTATTGTCTATTTTACCGAGTTTATTTATCGAGAATTTATTTAGTTCAGATCAACAATTACAAGCTGAGGCGATTGCCAGTTTAATGTCGATGTTTCCTTTACAATTGGCTTTGCTGTTGTGGTTGTACGCGGCTTTGTTTGTGCAGATTGTGGCTTTTATCCGCGGACATCATTTGGCTACACGGGAAGCCTTGTCTTATGTGATGCCTAAATTATTGGTGTTGTATTTGGCGTGTTGGATTTATGCGATAGGGGTGGCTTTGGGTTTGATGGTGATTATTTTGGGCGTTTTATTGATGGTGTCGATGGTGTTTTTTATGCCTTTTGTTTTGTTTGAAAATGCGCGCATTTTTAATTCATTATGGCACAGTCATCAATTGGTATGGGGCTATTGGTGGCACAGTGCGGGTGTGTTGTTTGTGCCGATGTTGGCGATGTTTGTGGGAGGATTATCGCTGGCGGGTATGGGAGAATCGCTGGCTTATTCGTTGAATGCTTCTCCTGAATTCGCCTTGCAAATGGCACAAATTATTTATAATGTGATCTCTAGTTTTTTAACGCCTTTTATGGTTTCGATCATGGTGGTGTTA